>NZ_JAPEHY010000040.1:0-49288 GCF_028823715.1 Shewanella sp. K8 | reverse complement strand
AATACCGGCCTGTCACGCCGGGGGTCGCGGGTTCGAGTCCCGTCCGCTCCGCCAAACAAGCAGAAAGCCCAGTCAGCAATGACCGGGCTTTTTGTTTTATCTGGTTTCAAGCCGAATCTGGCACATTGCCACAAAAATTTCTGATCCCATCCTCTTTAACTCATATATGCTCATACAGAAACAGCGATTGACTCTGGCGTTGCTCATGCTGTAAAGCTGTTTCGGATCGCCCGAAAGAAACAAAAAAGGATTCTACTTATGGTTGAAAAAATCACCGCCATGCTGGCGTTGATAGGAGTCTTATCTCTGGCGTGTCAGTGGATTGGCTGGCGGATGCGTCTGCCGGCGATATTGCCGCTGCTGCTTTGTGGTTTGTTGCTGGGTCCCGGGCTGGGTTTACTGGACCCCGATGCGATTTTCGGCGACTTGCTGTTTCCCATCATCTCCCTCGGGGTTGCTGTCATTTTGTTTGAAGGGGCGTTGACGCTCAACTTCAAGGAGATCAAGGACCACGGCCGAATGGTGACGCATTTGGTGTCTGTGGGCGCGCTGATCACCTGGGGCTGCATCGCCTCGGCGGCGCATTTCCTGCTGAGTTTTGATTGGCCGCTGGCACTGTTGTTTGGGGCCTTGGTAGTGGTTACCGGGCCGACTGTGATAGTGCCCATGCTCAGAACCGTTAAGCCCAAGTCTCAGCTGGCGAGCATTCTGCGCTGGGAGGGGATAGTGATAGATCCCATAGGCGCCATGCTGGCGGTGTTGGTGTTTGAGTACATTACTGTCAGTGCTGGGCAGACAGCGCATGTACTGCTGGCACTCGGCTCTATGCTGGGTATTGGCCTTGGGCTTGGTGCCTTGGCCGGTTATCTTGTCGGGCGGGTGCTGAGAAGCAATCTTTTGCCCCACTATCTAACCAACACGGCTGTACTGACCATAATGCTCGGGGTCTTTGTCGGTTCAAACCTATTGCAGGAAGAGTCCGGCCTGTTGACAGTGACAGTAATGGGGATTTGGCTCGCCAATATGCGCGGCGTGGATATTGCCGATATCCTCGAGTTCAAAGAGACGCTCACGGTACTGCTTATCTCGGCGCTGTTTATTTTGCTGGCGGCCAGGCTGGATTCGTCGGCCATGCTGGACCTTGGTCTGGGCGGCCTTGGGGTACTGGCAGTGGTGCTTTTGGTGGCCAGGCCGCTGAGCATTTGGCTCTCGGGTATAGGCACTTCGCTCAGCAGCGCTGAAAAGTGGTTTTTGAGCTGGGTGGCGCCGCGGGGGATAGTGGCGGCGGCCGTGTCATCACTGTTTGCCATCAAGCTGGAAAAGATGGAAGTGCCCGGCGCCGAGACCATAGTGCCACTGGTGTTTTTAATCATCATAGGCACAGTTGTGATCCAGTCGCTCACCGCCAGACGCTGGGCCAGTATTCTTGGGGTGCAGGCAGGCTCTGCCCGCGGCCTGCTGATCTTTGGCGCTTCCAAGTTTTCCCGGGAGCTGGCCAAGGTGCTCAAGAGCAAGGATATCAAGGTGATCCTTGCCGACAGTAACTGGGATAACATTCGTTTGGCGCGGATGGATAATATTCCGGTTTACTTTGGCAACCCGGCCTCGGAGCATGCCGACACCTATCTGGATTTGACCGGCATCGGCAAGGTGTTGATCCTGTCTCCCTATCGCCAGCTTAACCCTGTGGTCTATTTCCATTTCCAGGATATTCTCGGACAGAAGAAGGTTTATGGTCTCAGTAACACGGAAAGCAATGGTACCAGTGCCCGCCATCAATTGTCTGAGTCCTATTTGAAGCGTATGTGCCTATTCGGTGAAACTGTCTCCTACGCCAAGCTGGCCAGTTTGATGTCCAAGGGGGGGGTGCTGAAGAGCACTAACCTGACAGAAAGCTTTGGCTACAAAGACTTTTGCCGCCGCTATGGTGAAACTGTGGTGCCGCTGATGTACCTGAAAAATGGTAAGGTCACTATGTTGACCGGCAACACTACAGATTTGCCAAGAGGAATAGAGCTTATCAGCCTGATCCCCAAAGAGGCGCTGGCGGAGGCATCGGCGCTCAAGGAAGCGGAGGAAACCCTCAAGCAGGCAAGGGCTGAAGCCGAGCAAAAGGCCAAGGAGCAGGAAGCGAAAGAGCAGCAAACCGCGCTAACTGAGGCTGATGTTCAAGACAAAGTGAGCTGTGATAAAGAGGGCGAAGCCGGTGGAAAAGAGAGCGGGAAAGGTAATGGGGAAGACAAGGGGAAAGTTACCGCCTGATCAAATTTGAGCCACAGCGCCGAAAGCAAACGGAAAATACCGGGTCATTAAAACGGCCCGGTATTTTTGTATCACAAGGTTTGGCTATAGAAGATTAATGCAGCATCAAATCTTGAGATGCCGGATTGGCGCTTCCTGTAACATGCCTGCTATAGTCCGGGCACCGCAGGCGTTAAAGATCAGCCATCAAAGAGGTGAACCATGTCCGATTTTGCTGTTTCCTCCGAAGCAGAAGCGTTTTCTTTGCAGGAGAGAGAAGCCTTGTACAAGGCGATATTTGCCCGCCGCGATGTACGCAGCCAATTTTTGTCAAAGCCGGTTCCCGAAGAGAGCTTACAGAGGATCCTGGATGCGGCGCACCATGCGCCCAGCGTTGGCTTTATGCAGCCTTGGGACTTTATTCTGGTGCGCAGTGAAGCCAAGCGCCGCGCCATTAAACAGGGGTTTGATGCCGCCAATGCCCGTTCGACGGCACAGTTCAGTGGCGAAAGACGGCTTCATTATCAGCGGTTAAAGCTTGAAGGTATTCTTGAGGCGCCTTTGGGGATCTGTGTGACCTGCGATCCCAGCCGCACCGGGCCTGTGGTACTTGGCCGCACCATCAAGCCGGAAATGGACAACTACAGTGCAGTTTGCGCGGTGCAAAATCTGTGGCTCGCCGCCAGAGCCGAAGGCCTGGGTGTGGGCTGGGTCAGTATTCTTGATGATGAAGTGTTGCGTGAGACCTTGGGGATACCTGAGGAGATAAGAATTATCGCTTATTTGTGTCTGGGGCGGGTGAGCGCTTTCAACGATACCCCTGAGCTTGAGCGTAAAGGCTGGTTGCCCCGGCGACCACTTGAGTTGGCGGTCCATGAAGATGGCTGGCAGGCTGCGCAGCAGCAACAAACCGATGAACTGCTGGCCGAATTCTTGCGTCAAAGAGAGCGCCAAAGCGGAAAATGACATCTATTCTATAGAAACTGTTGAGCTACGCGCAGATATGAGCCCAGGGCAAGGATGAAATGGCAGAGCGGGAAGGTCGGTGAAAAATAGGTGGAGATAGCTACAAGAAGATAAGTACAGAGAAGATAGACACATAAAAGTGATCAAGTCTGCCCCGCCATAAAAGAAAAGGAGACTCAGAGTCTCCTTTTTCATGCTTGTTACTCGACAGGTTTAAGCAGCTTGTTCTTCGCGGCTGTCCTGCTCCTGGCTCTGGGCCTTGAGTTCGGCGGGGTCAAAGTCATCCACGTTGATGGATTTCATTCGGCCGATTTCAGCGCGCTCCAGCAGGGCTACTTCATCATCGCTCAGAACACCCAGCGCCTTGCCTTCTGCGGCCACTTTATCCAGCCACATAAAGGGCAGACGTTTGCCGGCAGCCTTACAGACTTTGTCATACAAGGGCTCTGCTGCCAGTATGTCTTTGAAGGTCTGTTCCTGAATACCTACGGCATTGTTGTCGCAAGCTTCCCAGAATTGTCCCTTACCCAGACGGTCACGGCTGGCACAAGGGGTCTGCATTATCTTGGCTACCTTGTGGTCCAACACATCACTTGGGCGCTTCAGTGGTCGACCGAAGGGGAACAACACCAGGCGCAGCACGCCGCCGAGGCCAGCAGGGAAGTTATCCAGCAGATCATCCAGAGAAGACTGCAGCTTGTAGAGCGCGTCTTCAACCGCCCACTGTACCAGTGGCAGATCTTCACTCTGACGGCCTTCATCCTGATAACGCTTGAGGGTTGCCGATGCCAGATACAACTGGCTGAGCAAGTCACCCAGGCGGGCAGAGATCCGCTCTTTACGTTTGAGGTTACCCCCCAAGGTCGCCATCGCCAGATCCGACAGCAAGGCCAGGTTGGCACTGAAGCGGTTCATATGTTGATAGTAACGCTTGGTCTTGTCGGCAAAAGGCGCATTGGAGAAGCGACTGCCAGTGAGGCCCATCCACAGACTGCGGATAAAGTTACTTGTGGTAAAGCCGATATGGCCAAACAGCGCCGCATCAAAGTTATTCAGGCCACGGTTTACGTCGCTATCAAAGGCCGACTCCATCTCTGCCAGCACATATGGATGGCAGCGAATGGCGCCTTGACCATAGATGATCATTGAGCGGGTCAGAATGTTGGCCCCTTCAACCGTGATGGCAATAGGTGCCGCTTGATATCCGCGTCCCAGATAGTTGTTGGGGCCAAGACATACCCCTTTACCACCGTGAATATCCATGGCGTCGATAACGCATTTCTGCATTCTGTCGGTCAGGTGATATTTGACTATCGCCGAGATGACGGAAGGCTTTTCACCCAGATCAATACCTGTGGTGGTCAAGGAGGTTACAGCATCCATCAGATAGGCATTACCACCGATGCGCGCCATTGGCTCTTCAATGCCTTCCAGCTTACCTATTGGCAGCTTAAATTGACGACGAATGCGGGCATAGGCACCGGTTGCCAAAGCCGCGGTTTTAACACCACCGGCTGAGTTGGAGGGCAGGGTGATGCCGCGGCCAACCGACAGGCATTCCACTAGCATGCGCCAGCCTTGTCCCGCCATTTTCGGGCCACCTATGATAAAGCTCAGAGGAACAAACACCTCTTTGCCTCGGGTAGGACCATTTTGGAACATACAGTTGAGCGGGAAGTGGCGACGGCCGGTTTCCACACCTTCAACATCGGTCGGGATCAAGGCGCAGGTAATGCCCAGCTCTTCCTTATCGCCAAGCAGATGCTCGGGATCTTTAAGCTTGAATGCCAACCCCAAAACTGTGGCGACAGGTGCCAGGGTGATATAGCGCTTGTTCCAGGTCAGTTTCATCCCCAGTACTTCTTCGCCTTGCCATTGGCCTTTGCAGACCACACCGAAATCCGGAATGGCGCCGGCATCTGAACCGGCCTCAGGACTGGTCAGGGCAAAGCAGGGAACTTCCAAACCTTTGGCCAGGCGGGGCAGGTAGTGATCCTGCTGCTCCGGGGTACCATAGTGCTGCAGCAGCTCGCCCGGGCCAAGTGAGTTGGGCACACCTACGGTCGAGGCCAGTTCACTGCTGACACCGGCCAGCTTTTGCAGTACCCGGGATTGGGCGTAGGCAGAGAATTCCAGACCACCGTACTTCTTCTTGATGATCATCGCAAAGAAGCCTTTGTCCTTGAGGAATTGCCATACTTCGGCAGGCAAGTCCGCCAATTGATGGGAAACCATATGCTGGTTAACCATGCGGCAGACTTCCTCCACAGGTCCTTCCAGGAAGGCATGTTCTTCGGCGCTCAGACGGGCAACCGGATAGTTGTGCAGCTTCTTCCAGTTGGGATTACCGGCGAAGAGATCGGCTTCCCACCAGGTAGTACCGGCTTCAATCGCCTCTTTTTCGGTGGAAGACATCTCCGGCATGATGCCGCGATAGAGTTTAAGTAATGGCCGGGTTATCACACTCTGCCTGAAGGCACTCAGGTTCAGCGGCAGGGCAATAACCAGGAAAATTATCCAGCTAATCAGTCCAGTTACATCCAGCAGGCTGCCTGCTGCCATGACCACTGCGGCGGCTATGGTTGCGGTCAGCAGGGATACTCTGAGGTACGCTGCTGCTCCTAAAACCAAGAGCAATGCCAGGATCCATAGTAGGGTAGTCACTGTTTGTTCTCCTTAATAAAACGACCACTTTATTCAGTGTAGAACGCCTCGCTTGAGAGCGATCAAGATCACAATTATAGTATGTGGTCAGACCTGTGTCGCAATAAAATTAAACCTAAGCGAAATCGAATACAAGCATTTTTCAAACAATTGTTTAAATTTTTTATTGCAAGCAATAATTCCCCTGCCGACACGGCTTGGCTACAATGCCGCAGATAATGAAATAACAGATTCAGTGACAGGAAAAACAAGATGTGTGAGCTGCTGGCGATGAGTGCCAATGTGCCAACGGATATTGTCTTCAGCTTTACCGGGCTGGCGGAGCGAGGCGGGGTGACCGGGCCCCATGTGGATGGTTGGGGGATCACCTTTTATGAAGGCAAGGGCAGCCGCACCTTCAAGGATGCCAGCCCCAGCAGCCAGTCCCATGTGGCAAGCCTTATCAAGTCATACCCGATCAAGAGTGAAGTGGTGGTCAGCCATATTCGGCAGGCCAACCGCGGTGAAGTCTCGCTGGAAAATACCCACCCCTTTACCCGCGAGCTTTGGGGCCGCTACTGGACCTATGCCCACAACGGCCAGTTGTCTGACTATGAACAGAAGTTTCAAAGCGGCCGCTTTCAGGCCGTGGGAGACACAGACAGTGAACAGGCCTTTTGCTGGATAATGAGCCGCCTGGTCGAGCGTTTCGGCGAATCCGAGCCGGACGATATTTTGCCCGTGTTTGAGTATGTGGCCCAGCTTGCCGAGGAGATCCGCACTCTTGGGGTGTTTAATATGATCCTCAGCGACGGCCGTTATCTGATGAGTTATTGCAGCAATAACCTCTGCTATATCACCCGCCGGGCGCCCTTTGGCCGGGCGCAGCTGATAGACACGGATGTGGTGATTGATTTTGACACCCAGACCACCCCCAAGGATGTGGTCACTGTCATAGCCACCCGGCCGCTGACCGGCAATGAAAACTGGCAGCTGTTGGCGCCGGGGGATTGGAAATTATTCCGTCTTGGCGAGCTGGTTATTGACTTCCGAGCCCAGGCTCAGCTTGGCTAACTTGATATCGAGCTGCTTGCTGCCTGACTCAAAGTGGGTCAGGCGCACCGGCAGCCAGCCGAGATCCGGCGCCATCCAAACAAAGGTCTGCCGCTTGGTGCTGTCTCGAACCACTTCCAGTTTCACCGTGTTATAGACGCCACTGTCCAGTGTCATCCGCTCCTTGCCGACTATCTTGAAACGATAGTCATCTATCTCGTTGTCCTTGACCAGCTCATAGGCCAGAGGCTCCTTGCCGGCGGCGAGATCCAGCCGAAACTGCAGCTGCACCATCAGGGCATCGTAGAGAGTGCCTGAATAGTCCAATTTGCTCTTTTCATCCTTGTAGCGACTGAAAATTTTGCCCTGTTCCTTGGCAAAGGCTATCTGCTCATTGAAGTTGGGGCCAGTGCCGGTTCGCTGATGGCTGAAGCGCAGCGGCGTCAACTGACCATCCTGATAGGTAAATTCACTGCGGATATGGCGTTTATCGCTCAGCACCAAGAGGCTGAGATCGCTGTCCAACTTGTATTGATAGAAGTCGCCCTCTGGCGGCAACAGCATAAAACGGGCGCCACCGAGATTGATTTCGCCATAATTGACCTGATATTCGGCGGTGTGGGGTGCCAGGGGGCTGGTCTGCGCCCATAACGGCAAGGGCAGTAACAGTATCAAGAGTAGAAGCGAACGGATCAAAGGCAGTCTCCTGTGGTTAAAACGGCATGGACAAGACCAGAGTGGCCATGTCCGGCCGCCACTCATATTCAGACAGGGCAATTCTGCCTTGGTTCACTTGTACGCCTTCGCTGCGCAGCAGGCTCATCTGTAGTTGAAACGGATGGGTATCCTTGGCAAAGGAGATTTTCCCCTGACTGTTGATAACCCTGTGCCAGGGCAGCGCCAGGCTGTCCGGCGCCAGTTTCAGTGCCCGGGAAACATAGCGTGCCCGTCCGGGCAGGCCAGCATAGTCGGCAATTTTGCCATAGCTTGCCACCCGACCTTCGGGGATCAATGCAACTATGTGCCAAATCTTCTGCATTGGACTCAGTGGCGGGGCGCTCGTTTCCGGGGTCATCTTGGCTCCTGATGCTATTGGCGCAAATTATAATACCATTCCATAGCGGAGGTTACTCATTTGGCAAAAGTGCCATGGCGGCTCTGTGCTGCACACGCAAGGTTTGCCTTTTGATGCTTTTTCGCCATAATGGCGCCCATTGAACGCCAAGTCGAGTAAATTGAGAATATAACCCTATGGCAATTATGGATATTTTGACGGTTCCCGATCCCAGGCTCAAGCGTAAAGCCAAGCCTGTCACCGAAATAGAAGCCGTGCAGCCTTTCATCGATGATCTGTTGCAAACCATGTATCACACAGACGATGGTATCGGCTTGGCTGCGACCCAGGTAGGTAGTGAACACGCGATAGTCGTCATTGATATCTCAGAAGAGCGCAATCAACCTCTGGTGCTGATCAATCCGCAGATCACTGAGTCCAGCGGCGAATTTATCGGTGAAGAGGGCTGTTTGTCCATTCCCGGTTATCGCTCCAAGGTAAAACGCTTCGAGTCGGTCACTGTCAGCTATCTGGATCGCCAGGGCCAAGCCCAGACGATCCACAGTGATGATTTCCTGGCCATAGTGCTGCAACATGAAATCGATCATCTGCACGGCAAGGTATTTATCGAGCATCTCTCCCGCCTTAAACAGGAGATGGCACTGAAGAAGGTGCGTAAGTTTACCGCCTAAGCAATAGACTTAAGTTGGGCTTCGCTGCAGTTTGGCAATTGCAGCGGTAGCTCAAGCAATATGCTCAAACCGCCCTGAGGCCGGTTGACCGCTTGGGCCGAGCCGCCCAGGAGCTGCATACACTGGCGCACAATCGCCAATCCCAGCCCATAACCTCCCTGAGAGCTGTGACGCGCTTCATCCAAACGGGTGAAAGGGTTGAACAAGGCTTCCAGTTGCTCTTTGGGGATCCCGGGTCCATCATCGCTGACACTCAGCTGCAGTCTGCTATCACCCAATTTATCGTCACCCAACTGAGATACCTGGATTTCCACCCGGCAGGTTTCACCGGCATATTTGAGGGCATTGCGGCAGACATTTTCCAGCGCCCGCTTCAAGTAGGCCATATCGGTATGCAAAGTTTGCTCATCAATGGGGGCCTGTGCCCAGACTATGCTTTGCTTGGGGCCAGACTCAAACTCCAGATCCTGCAGCAGTGAGCGGCGTAATTCAGTCAGAGTAAAAGGCGCTGCCGTCAGCTTGATGAAGCCGTTGCTCAGACGGCTGAAGTCTAAAATGGTGTTGATCAATTGCGCCATCTCTTCGCCCTGGCGTCTTAGCCTGGCAAGCGGTTGTTGATGTTCCTCCCCCAAGCGATTTTCCAACAGGTGTAAGGCCAGCTCCTGCCGGGCAAGGGGAGTGCGCAGTTCGTGGGAGACATCCCTCAGTAACCGCTGCTGGGTTTGAATGCTCTTTTGCAGCTGCTCGGCCATATGGTCAAAGTCGGTCGCCAACTGGAAAAATTCCGGCTGCTTTAGTGAAAAATGGCCGGCAATCCGGGTATCGAGTTGGCCCTGTGCCAGCTGACGGGTGGCACTGCGCAGTAAACTCAGCGGCTGGATCAGATGGCGGCTCAGCAGACGACTGAACAACAAAAGCACCAGTAGTCCTACCAGGATACGGATAAGCCAGAGGCTTTTATCCAGTTGCTGCGCCGGGTGTAAAGAGGCGTTGAGTTGCACCACCAAGAGCAGGGGATTGTCCGGCTCCAGGCTATTGCGTAATGGCAGACCTATCAAAGGTTTTTGCACCCTGTCCCCCATAGGCTGCTGCAACTGCTTGAGGAAATTGAGTTTGTAAACAAAGTGCGGGTGCATTTCCCGCTGACTCACCGCCTGCTGCTTGCTATCCAGCACATAGAGTACAAATGCCTGACGCCCCTCCCAATCCGCCAGTCCGGCTATATCGCCCCTGACGATATAGTCGTTGGCCTCATCGGCCAGTTGCTGTAACTGGCTTTGGGTCTGCTGGGGCAGCAGTAACAAGCGGTTTAGCAACATGGCTTCAATACCACTGGCGAGCAGCAGGATAAGCAGTAATGACACACCAAAATAGCCAAACAGTCGCCATTGGAGTTGGGAAAACAGGCCGGAAAAGGGCAGCAAGGCAAGCTCCTGAATTATTCACTGAAGTCGAGAATATGTTTCGATAATCATTCTCATTTATTCTATCTCGGGTTAAGGCTTTGGCGCCAGCACGACTTGTCAGTTGGCTAAAACCCGCTATACTGTATAAAAATACAGTATCGGTGTTTTTCATGTCTCTTTCAGCCAAAACTCACTCTGTAAAATCTGATCCAGCAAAATCTCAGGCCTTGAACGGCCTGCTGGAGCGCCGGGATCTCTGGTTGGGGCCGGGCAGTCAGGGCAAAATATTGGGGTATCCAAGTGGTTTTGAAGCATTGGATGCGCAGCTCAGTGATGCAGGGTGGCCAAGGCAAGGCATTTGTGAGCTTTTCAGTCAGTCTCCTGGGCACGGGGAACTCAGCTTGTTGCTGCCTTTGATGCGTTATTTACTGCCGGCTCAGTGTGGCTCACATTCAGAAAGAAATCATTCCGAAAAAAATCAGTCCAAAAGAAATCAATTTAGAGGGGATGAGTCCAGAGATGCCATGATAATGCTGATAGCGCCGCCATTGCAGCCGCTGGCACAGAGCTTTGCCCAGCACGGTATTGCCGCCGAGCGTATTTTGTGGCTGGAGTTAACCCAGCGTAAAGAGGTGCTCTGGGCCATGGAGCAAGGGCTGAGCAGTGGCGCCTGTCCCCTGGTGCTGGCTTGGCTGGACAAGCTAACACTGACTGAGGCCAGAAGGTTGCAACTTGCCGCAGAGCAGGGCAAGGCGCTGGGAATTTGCCAGTTGCCTATGGCTCAGGCCGACAGCAATCATCCTGTCACCCTAAAGCTGGCTATCAGCGCGGCTGGCGTTAATACCGCCAAGTTGCAAATTTTGAAGCGTCGCGGTGGTTGGCCCGTCCCTGAATTGCATCTGCGTGGCTTGCCGGCACTGGCGCTTGAACTGCCCCATGTCGAGCCGGGCGTGGTAACCCTGAGAAGCGGCAAGGCGGCTCCCAATCATAGTTTAAGTAACTCAATAGACTCAATTGAGCCAAATCATTCCGGCCGCAAGGCCAATGGCCCTGTTCTTCACGACTCTGGTTTACATGGCACTGGTCTTCATAGCACTGTGTTTTATGGTAACGTGCTTCATGGTCCTTGGGGGATGGCGCAGTCAACGACGGTTGCATCCAATGAATGCGCGCCTAATCCCTGGACGGCACGGCAAGAGTCAAACAAGCCCGCGGGGCTTTTTCACAGCGCTAATCCGCAAACGGTCAATCCTCAAACCACTCAAAGCCATACAGCTCATAGTCAAGAGGCTATCTGAGATGACCCAGGTATGGATGGGAGTCTGGTTTCCGCAGCTATTGCTGCAATATCAGCGTTATCGCCTGACTATGCTCGACAATATGACGGGCACTATGAGCGACACTATGAGCGACACTATGAGCGACACTATGACTGGAAGTATGACATGTAGTGGTACAGCTCAGGTTCAAACACGCGCTCAAACTCAGCCCCAAACCCAAAATCAACCAAAAGCAGTGCCAACCGCTGCGGCGTCAGAGCCTTTTGATCCCCAAGTCCCCATGGCCTTGTATGACAGCCGGAAGCTGGTCATACATTCGGCCTGTCCCGACGCTCAAGCAAAAGGCGTTACAGCGGGGATGAGTGTCGGCAGCGCCCAGTCGCTGTTGGGGGAGTTGCAACTCTGGCCGCTGCAGGAGGTGGACAGCGAAGCGTTGCGGGATTGGTTATGTCAGTGGAGCTATGATTTCAGCGCCAGAATCTGGCCGCCGTTGTTATCCGGGCTTACTGAACAAGCTGCCCAAAATGCGGCCGATGCGCGCTGGCCTACAGATACCCTGCTGCTGGAAGTGGGGTCCATGGTCAAACTGTTTGGCAGTTTGAGCGCCATTGTTGAGGCTTATCTCAACAAAGTCGCCGCCTATGGTCTGGAATGCTCATTGGTGCTGGCACACAGACCGCTGGATGCGGCGATATTGGCGCGGCATACTCACGCCAGCATCAGCGCGGTATCAGCTGCCTTCATGAGCACGCCCACAGATGAAAAAGCCGGGCGCCTCAAGGTGCATCACGACTTACCGCCAGATTTACCACTGGATTTGCTGCCATTAACCCAAGAGGAGCGGCAACGACTCGGCGCGCTTGGGCTGACGACTCTAGCCATGCTTGATGCCTTACCCCTTGCCGAGTTGGGGCGACGCTTTGGTCAAGGTTTGCTGCAGCTGCTGGCACAAATCCAGGGGCGTTTGCCTTGTTGCCGCAAGGGATATGAGTTACCCGAACAGTTTCAGGCCAGGTTGACCTTGCTGCATGATGTTGAGTGGGTTCAGGGATTGCTGTTTCCATTGCAAAAGCTGCTGGGGGAATTGGCAACCTATTTGCGGATCAGGCAGTTGGCGGTGCAACAGTTGGAGCTGTGGCTGAAGTTTCGCGAGCCAGAGACGCCGGCGCTGCAACTGACACTCAACTATCCCTTCGGGGAATATCAACTGCAGGGACTATCTCAGCTCTGCCGCTTACAGCTGGAAGGATTGCAACTGCCGAGCCCGGTCGTCGATATTGAGCTGCGAGCCAGGCAGTTTGTGTCGCAGCAGCTGGGTAGTCGAGAGTTGACCGAGTCCAGAGAAGGGCTGCAGCAGGATGCCAATCAATTACTCGCCAGATTACAGGCCAGGTTAGGTAGCCATAAGGTGCGCTCTTTGGTGTTGGCGGCCGATCCCATGCCAGAACTGGCCAGTACTGCGGCTCCACTGACTCGTTGGCCGCCACCGGCAAGGCCGCCCGTTCAGCCGTCGCTGGCGCTGCGGCCTCTTTGGCTGCTGCAAGAGCCGCAAGCCATTGCTCCTGAAGCCGTAGAGCTGCTTAGGGGGCCGGAAAGGTTACAGAGCCCCTGGCATTCAGGGCCTTTCCCCTGCCGGGATTATTTTCTTGCCCATCATAAGGAGAACGGCGGTCTGTGTTGGCTGTTTCGCACCGCTAATGGGCTCTTTCTTCATGCTTGGTTCAGCTGATGTACGCCGAATTGCATGCTATTTCCAATTACAGCTTTTTGCGCGGGGCTTCCCACCCGGATGAGTTGGTGCAGCAGGCCGCCAAACTGGGCTATGAGGCCATCGCCATTACCGACGAATGCTCTCTGGCGGGTGTGGTCAAGGCGCATGAGGCCGCCAAACAAAGCGGTATCAAGCTGATTGTCGGCGCCGAATTCCACCTGCCGGAAGGTTGCCTGGTACTGCTGGCAAAAAATCGCCGGGGCTATGGTCTTATCAGCACTCTGATAACCCGGGGGCGGCGCCGGGCCGATAAGGGCAAGTATCGGTTAACCCTGGATGATTTTGCGACCATTGACCGCGGCTGCTTTTGCCTGTGGCGGCCGCCATCAGTGAGCGAGTTGCTGGCGCAAGCCGACTTGCAAAGCACTGAGCACCAAAGCCTTGGTCAGCAGAATGTCGATAATCAGAACTCTACAAACAAGGGATTAAGCAACCAAAGCCTAAGTCAGCAAACTCCTTGGTTGACGCAGCTGCAGCAGCGCAGTCTGGCACAATTGAATGCCCTGGCGACACGGGTCAAAGCCGTGTTTTCACTGCCGCTTTATCTCTTGATGGAGCGGCAATTGCAACCCGGAGAGGCTTGGTATCTCGAGGCCTGTGAGGCGCTGTCGAATCGTTTTTCCCTTCCCTGTGTCGCCGCCGGTAATGTGCAGATGCATCTTGCCGAGCGACAAAGGCTGCACGATGTGCTCAGCTGTATCCGCCATGGCCGCGCCGTGCCCATGGCCGGTGAGCTGTTATCGGGCAATGCCGAAATGGCGCTTAAGCCGATAACCGCTATGGCCCGGCGTCACCCTCAAGCCTGGTTGGCAAGGAGTTGTGAGCTGGCGTCCCGGTGCCATTTCAACTTGGATGAACTCAAGTATGAGTACCCGGCCGAGTTGGTGCCAAGCGGCCTAAGCGCCAGTGAATATCTGGCGCAGGAGGTGGAAAAGGGCGCCCGCAGGCGTTTTGGCGAGGCGATAGCACCTGAAGTGCAGACTCAGTATCGGCGCGAGCTCAAGCTGATTGCCGAGCTCAATTACGAATACTTTTTCCTGACCATCTATGATCTGGTCTGTTTTGCAGCCAGGCAAGGGATACTGCATCAGGGACGAGGCTCGGCCGCCAACTCTGTGGTCTGTTATTGCCTCGGGATCACCGCGGTGGATCCTACCAAGGTCAACATGCTGTTTGAGCGTTTTATTTCCAAGGAGCGCCATGAGCCGCCGGATATCGATGTCGATTTTGAACATGAACGCCGCGAAGAGGTGATCCAGTATATCTACCAAAAATATGGCCGCGAGCGTGCAGCCCTGGCCGCCAGTGTGATCACTTATCGTTTCAAGAGTGCCATGAAAGATGTTGGTAAGGCCCTGGGGCTCAGCGAGCAACGGCTGGATGAGCTGATAGGCGCTGTCGATCGCCGCGATCCGCAAGTGCCTTGGCAGCAGCAGTTGCAACAAGGCAAGCTGTTGCCACAACAAGGTTTGGGGCAGTGGTTGTTGCCGCTGGTGGAGACCCTGATGGGTTTTCCAAGGCACTTGTCGCAACATGTCGGCGGCTTTGTGATTTCGGCCGGGCCATTGGCCGAGCTGGTGCCGGTAGAGAATGCCGCCATGGCCAAGCGCACTGTGATCCAATGGGACAAGGATGATCTCGAGAGTCTGGGGCTGTTAAAGGTCGATGTATTGGCGTTGGGAATGCTGACCGCGATCCGCAAATGTTTCGAGTTGATCTCCCGTCACATTCGTCCCTTTGCCATGTCGGATATTCGCTGGGAAGATCCGGCTGTCTATCGTATGTTGCAGCAGGGCGACAGCATGGGGGTGTTTCAGGTGGAATCGCGCGCCCAGACCAGCATGCTGCCAAGGCTCAAACCCGCCTGTTATTACGATCTAGTAATACAGATAGCCATAGTGCGCCCGGGTCCAATTCAAGGAGACATGGTGCATCCCTTTCTGCGCCGCCGCGATAAAATCGAGCCGGTTACTTTTCCTTCGGCCGAGGTGGAAGGCGTGTTGTCACGCACTATGGGGGTGCCCATTTTTCAGGAGCAGGTGATCCAATTGGCCATGGTCGCCGCAGGTTTCAGTGGCGGGGAAGCCGATCAATTGCGCCGCGCCATGGCCAGTTGGAAACGCAGTGGCGAGCTGGAGCAATTTGAACACAAGCTGCTTCAGGGGATGACGGCCCGAGGCTATAGTGACACCTTTGCCAGGCAGATATTCAACCAGATCCGCGGCTTCGGCGAATATGGTTTTCCCGAGTCTCATTCGGCCAGCTTTGCGCTCCTGGCCTATGTTTCGGCCTTTCTCAAACACTATTACCCAGTGGCGTTTTGCTGCGCCTTGCTCAACAGTCAACCCATGGGTTTTTACAGCCCGTCACAGCTTATTCAGGATCTTCGTCATCATGGCGGCCTGGTGTTGCCGGTTTGCATCAACCTCAGTCAGTGGCACAGCACACTGGAGCGACAAACCGATGGCTCCTTGGCACTGCGCCTCGGGTTCAGGTTGGTCAAGGGATTATCCGAGCACAGCGCCGCCAAGATAGTAGCGGGTCGGAACGAGGGCTTTACTCACTTGTCGCAGTTGGCGGCTCTGGCACTGCCAAGGCGTGAGCAGGAGGCGCTGGCCAGCGCCAATGCCTTTGCTACCCTGGGCGGCGATCGCCATCAGATCAGGTGGCAGTTGGCCGCCCGTCAGCAGAGTTTGCCTCTGTTTGAGCAGCCGGACGAGGCCGATTTTCGCCCTGAAACCGCCTTGCCTGAGGTCACCGAAGTCGATGCCTTGCTGGCTGACTACGCCTGTACCGGGCTAACTCTGGGGCGCCATCCTCTGGCACTGCTCAGAGAGCAGGGGTTACTCGGCAAGTGTCACAGCGCCGCCTCTTTATGGCAGTGTCGTCATGGGCAGAATGTGACTGTGGCGGGGCTGGTGGTCGGCAGGCAAAGGCCTGGCACCGCCAGTGGAGTCACCTTCATCACCCTCGAAGATGAAACCGGCAATGTTAATCTGGTGGTATGGAGTGATACGGCCAGAGCCCAGAGACAGGCTTATTTGAGCGCCAGGATCCTCAAGGTGAGCGGGGTCGTGGAATTTTCGTCCGGCGTATTGCATCTGCTGGCCGGTCGGCTGGAGGATATCTCGGGCAGTATGCACGCGCTGGTGGTAAACTCGCGGGATTTCCATTAGCCGATAACCCATTTTAAGCTGCAACTGCCTGTGAAAATAATCCTGCTGACCCATGAAAGAGAGCTGAATCGAGCCAGTAACACAGCCACCCTGGCGCTTAATGCTTATCCGACTCTCTGTAAGCGGGTACTGTGGGCGCGTAAAGCCCCGGATGCTTGGTTAATGGAGCACTTGTCTTTGGGGCGAACAGCCTTACTCTATCCGCAAACCGAAGAAAATACTTCTAGAACTCAAGCTGTAAATGAAAGCCCAAACTTAAGCCAAAGCCCAAACCAAAGCCCGGCTCAGGACGCAACATTGCTTCAAGACGCTGCTCAGGAAGCCGCTCAGAAAGCTGCTCTGAAATTAGGGAAGCCGCTAAATTCGCTGGTCATACTCGATGCAACCTGGCAGGAGGCCGGCAAGATGTATCGCCAAAGCCCCTATCTACAGTCGCTTGCCAGAGTCGAGCTGCAAACAGAGCAGGACTCGGCGTTTCGCTTGCGGCGCAATCAGCGCCAGGGCGGGTTATGTACCTTGGAATGTATTGCGGCTGTTTGGCAAGACTTGGGGGGAGACTATAGTATCGCCGCCAGGCGGTTACTCAGTGAGTTTAATCAATGGCAGGCTGAGATAAGAGCTCCGGCCTAGCTGCACTAGAGTTAGCACAGCAAGCCGGAAGCCGTCTCTCTACGGCGGCGCTGAGTTAAGTCTATCCGCCTGCGTTAGATCACCGTCAGATAAACACACAGGAAATGGCAAACGGCGCCGCCCAACACAAACAGATGCCAGATGGCATGATTGAAAGGGATCGCCTTGGTAGCGTAGAAGATCACCCCCAAGCTGTAGCTCAGCCCCCCGGCCAACAGCAAGTTGAACCCGGCAGTTGACAGGTTATCGATAAGCTCAGGCAACACGGCGACGCAGAGCCAGCCCATGGCCAGATACAGCACCAGGCTCAGCGCCTTGAATCTGTGAATAAAGCAGCTCTTGAACACTATTCCCCCCAATGCCAACGACCAGATGGCTATCAGCACCCATTCTTCCTGGGCATTGGCCAAAGTAATTAACATCAGCGGGGTATAGGTTCCGGCGATTAACAGATAGATGGCGCAGTGATCCAGCATCTTGAGGCGCCGTTTCCACACAGGGTGAGGAATGCTGTGATACAGGGTCGAGCAGAGGAACAGCAGGATAATACTGCCGCCATAGATGGTTACACCTGTTAACTGAATGGCGTCCAGCGAATGCCAGCCCTTGAGCAACATCAGCACCAATCCCAGAATGCCGGCAATCACCCCCAAACCATGGCTGACGGCATTGGCTATCTCTTCATTCAGACTGTATCCAGCGGAAAACTGGCCATTGAACTGGGCTTCGGCTGCTGGGGCTTTGCTGTTGGGCATGATTGACTCTCTGGTTCGACCTCATTGAAAGTGAGTCTAACAGCGCTGTAGCGCCATGGCTAGATAAAAGTGTACAAGTGTTCGCTGAGATGGATTTATTCCTTGAGACGTATCGTCTGCATTTTTGCAAACGTCTAATGTTGCACCTTAACAACTCGTTACCCGGCTTCCAAGTCGCTTTTTACAGTTATTTTGTTCAGAGGATTCCGTCAGTCTTATTCGACAAGGGTTTTACCTGTTTTGCTTGAAGCCGTCGATTTGAGTTTGTAGCGTAAATTGCTTTTCAAACAAGGGAATGAACTTTTTGCCGAGGGTTTTCCTCTAACACTGAGTTTACATTCAGCGACGGATAAATCAGCGGCTTATGCCTTCTCTTCCAGAAAAGTTTATTGCCAGCCGAGACGAAAGCTCGGCGGCAATGGCAAGCTTGAGCATCAGCATCCCGGGTAGGGATGCTGCCTTTGAGCTTGGTCTGGATGAAATCATTAATCCCTGTTCCTGCCAACCAAGCCATTATCAATCACATTCGATTGACCCTTTCTTTACACAATCGCCTTTTAGTCAACAGCTTGGGTTTCAACCCCAATGCCTGGTGCAAGTTGGCATGGCTAAAAAAGCAGAGCAGGGGGATGGTGAGGCAAAGGGCAACGCCTTCAGCAGTTGGACTGTGGCGGGAGCCGCGCACTTAGTACTATTGCTGGGGCTATCCTGGTTTTGGCAGCAAGCAGAATGGCAAAGAGTGGTGACTGAGCCTGCCAAACCCAAGGCGCTGCAATCCTATCTGTATTTCAGTCAGCCCAGCCCAAAACCGTTAACGCCAGTGCCGGAAGCCTTGAAGGATGAAGCAATAACCCAGCCCAAGGAAGCGATAGAGGTTCAAAAAGCTGAGCAACAAAAAACCGAGCAACAAAACACTGAGCAACAAAAACAGGCCGCCGAAGAGTCAGAGCAAGAGACTGAACAAGTGGCTGTTCAAAACCAGAAAGAGCAAAGGATCCCCAAGACTCGGGAGCAAAGCGTTAAACCTACTGGTAGATTCATTGAAGACACAAAAAATGCAGCCGTACCTGCGCCAGAGCGAGCAAATGACTTTAGACCGCAGCCGGCAGAGCAAGCTCAGCTGGACTTCAGTTCAAGCGCATTAAAGTCTGCCCGAAAAGTATTGCAACACTCTCAACAGCAGGCGCTGCTGCAGTTATCACAGCAATATGCGGATAAGGCCACGGGACGCAAGAGCCTCAGTGAAATGGATGGGGAGATGGAAGTGCTTTGGGTCAATGACGCCGATGATTTCAATAAAGTGGCCAGTCTGGATCTGCCGCTCGACCCTAACCGTATCGTCAAGGATGGTGATACCTGCTATCGGGTCGTCAAGGTGCCGACTCCGCTCAATCCCTATGCCGAAAACTTGGGTTTCCCATTTAAGTGCGGTCAGACAGAGATGGAAAAAGCGCTCAAGGAGGCGGTGGCCAGCCGTTTAAAGCGGCTTGGTAAGTGAGTTTTGCAATCAATTTATTTGATTTGAAATAAATTGATTGTTCAATTGTTTTTGGTATTTCCATTTAATTCAAATGATTAAGTTGTGATTTTAATGGATTCAATCCTGCGGCACATTTTGTCATTGGGCTTGTTTCCCGCTTCGGCTTGTGCTTATACTCGGCAGCAATCTTGTCGGAGTGCCCTCTGGGCTGAGACCGTTTATTCGGGATCCGTTGAACCTGATCAGGCTAGCACCTGCGAAGGAAACAAGCATTCAGCTGCAGCATTACCGCAGCCACTGCGAGCAAAAATCTATGCCAAAGGCTTTAAAGAGCCGAGGCGATATCTGGCTTCTCAAGCGGACATTGAACTGACCTGAAACCACGAGGTCAGTCTGCCAACACCGCCGGAGGAGGACTCCAAATCAAGGAGTTTAACCAGTCAGCTTGCGCCGCTTATTATTCAACTCTCCTGACAAGCAATTTCATTTTCCAAAAGAGTGAGCTTGCTTATGTCAAATCGTCAATCCAATCGTCGTCAAACCCGTGAGGCCGCCCAGGCCTTTATCGATAACCTTAAACCCTTGCAGCATCCCAATTCACAGAAGCTGTTTGTTCAGGGCACCCGGGCCGATATTCAGGTAGCCATGCGCCAAATCAGGCAGACAGACACCCGAATACCAACCCAAGATGGCAGTGAGCAATTTGAACCTAATCCCGCCGTACGTGTTTATGATTGTGCCGGCCCTTATTCAGATCCCAACGCGGCTATCAATGTGCGCCAGGGCCTTGATAAACTGCGCCAGGGCTGGATCTTAGAGCGTGATGATACGCAAGAGCTGACTTCGGTCAGCTCCAGTTTTACCCAGCAGCGGCTGGCGGATGAAGGGCTGGATCATCTGAGATTCGACGCTTTGCCCAAACCGCGCCGGGCCAAGCCGGGTAAGCGAGTGACCCAATTGCATTACGCCCGTGCCGGCATTATCACTCCTGAAATGGAATATATCGCCATTCGTGAAAATATGGCCCGGGCCAACGAAGCGCTTGCCAAAGATCCGCAACTGGCCCGCAAAGCCAAAGGAGAAGCCTTTGGCGCTATAGTTGCCACGCCGATAACCCCTGAGTTTGTCCGCAGCGAAGTGGCCCGTGGCCGCGCCATCATTCCTGCCAACATCAACCATCCGGAAGCTGAGCCGATGATTATCGGCCGCAACTTTTTGGTGAAGGTCAACGCCAATATCGGTAATTCGGCGGTGACCTCTTCCATCGAGGAAGAGGTGGAAAAACTGGTGTGGGCCACCCGTTGGGGCGCCGATACGGTAATGGATCTGTCCACCGGCCGTTATATCCACGAAACCCGTGAATGGATAGTACGCAACTCGCCTGTGCCCATAGGTACCGTGCCCATCTATCAGGCGCTGGAAAAGGTCAGCGGCATTGCCGAAGATCTCAGCTGGGAAGTGTTTCGCGACACCCTGATAGAGCAGGCCGAACAAGGAGTGGATTACTTCACCATTCATGCCGGGGTATTGCTGCGCTATGTGCCCATGACGGCCAATCGGGTGACCGGCATGGTATCTCGTGGCGGCTCCATTATGGCCAAGTGGTGCCTGAGCCATCATAAGGAAAACTTCCTCTACAGCCATTTCCGCGACATCTGTGAGCTTTGCGCCGCCTATGATGTGTCACTGTCACTCGGTGACGGCATGCGCCCCGGCTCGATTGCCGATGCTAACGACGAGGCTCAGTTTGCCGAGCTGGAAACCTTGGGTGAGCTGGTGAAAATCGCCTGGGAATACGATGTGCAGACCATTATCGAAGGGCCGGGCCATATCCCTATGCAGCTGATCAAGGAGAATATGGACAAGCAGCTTGAGTACTGTGATGAGGCGCCTTTCTACACCTTGGGGCCCCAGACCACGGATATTGCGCCCGGCTATGATCATTTCACCTCTGGCATAGGCGCGGCGATGATAGCCTGGTACGGCTGCGCCATGCTTTGTTATGTGACCCCCAAGGAGCATCTGGGCTTACCCAACAAAGAAGACGTTAAACAAGGGCTTATTGCATACAAAATTGCGGCGCATGCCGCCGATGTCGCCAAGGGACACCCAGGTGCCCAGCTGCGCGACAATGCGTTGTCCAAGGCCAGATTCGAGTTTCGCTGGGAAGATCAATACAACCTGGGGCTGGATCCTGATACCGCCCGGGCGTTCCATGATGAATCCCTGCCTCAGGAGTCTGCCAAGGTGGCGCATTTTTGCTCCATGTGCGGCCCCAAGTTCTGCTCGATGAAAATCACCCAGGATGTACGCGACTATGCAGCGTCTCTGGCTGCATCTCAGGGGGCTTCAGGGGAGGTGTCAGGGACAGACGCGGCAGAGCGCCAAACCGAGCCTGTGCAGGCTGAAGAACTGACGGCACAGCCGCTGGAAGTACTGGATGCCGAGGCCGGGATGGCGCGGATGTCGGCGCAGTTCAAGGCCGGTGGCAGCGCCCTGTATCATCCGGCTACGGCAAGTGAAAAGTCCTTGTCCGAGTCCAATCCCAAACCCAAGTCCAATCCCGAGCCAGAGGCTACACGCTATGAAGAGGAAGCCTGAAATGTCGGCTGATAAAAGGCCGATAGTCTGGAGCATTGCCGGCTCAGACAGTGGCGGCGGCGCCGGTATCCAGGCCGATCTGGCCACCTTGAGCAATCTTGGCTGTCATGGCTGCTCTATCATCACCACTTTGACCGCCCAGAGCAGTGTGGCGGTGACGCTAACCGAGGCGGTGAGCGAGGAGATGTTGCTGGCGCAGCTCAATGCTCTGCTCGGTGACTTGCCTCCCAAGGCGATAAAAATCGGCTTGCTCGCCAATCAAGTGCAGCTGCAGCTGCTTTGTGACTGGTTGGCTCGGCACCTGCCTGATGTTCCTTTGGTGGTCGACCCCGTCATGGTCGCCAGTTGCGGCGATGCACTCTCAAAGAGCACTGCAATGGGCGCAGCGCGGCTGGATTACCGGCCGCTGGCGGCGCTTTCCACTGTGCTGACCCCGAATATTCACGATCTGGCGTTGCTGAGTCGCAGCGATATTCATGACTTTCCTTCCTGGCAAGATGCGGCAACTTGCCTGGCAAACGAACTGCCTTGCCATCTCTTGGCCAAGGGCGGGGATTTCGAGGCGGGGATCGCGCGCGGCCTGGCAGAAGACTTACTGCTTTTTAAAGACTTGCCTCACAGCTCCGGGTTGCATCAACGGCAGGGGTTTGTGTTGGCGAGCCCAAGGCAAGCATCCAGTAATAACCATGGCAGCGGCTGCACGTTATCCAGTGCCATAGCGGCATTTCTGGCCCACGACTGGATCTTGCCCGATGCCCTAATCCTGGCCAAGGCCTATATCAATGGCGCCTTGGCGCAGAGCTATCAGGTAGGCCGTGGTCCCGGCCCCTTAGGTCGGCCCGGGGCTTGTCTGGCCGCCGGGTTTATGCCTGTCATCTGGCCGCTGGAGGATTATCCCTGGGGCAACCCAGCCCAGGTGCTCGGCGCCCCTTGGCTTGCAGCGCCAACCTCTGCTGATGGTGTTAGTGCTAAAGGCGTTAGTGCTGAAAGCTTTAAAACGCTGCCCCATAATCTGGGTATCTATCCGGTCGTGGCCGATGCCGAATTGCTGGAAGCCTTACTCAAGGCAGGCTGCCGCACTATTCAATTGCGTCTCAAGGAGGAAGTGCTGCCCGGTTCGAGCGCCGAGCAGGCGATCATTCGCGCTATCGCGCTCGGGCACCAATATCAGGCGCGGGTCTTTATCAATGATCACTGGCAACTGGCCATTGCCCACCGCGCCTTTGGTGTGCATTTGGGCCAGGAGGATCTCAGCCAGGCATCCCTTGAGGCCATCCAAGGGGCCGGTCTGGCGCTGGGGTTATCCAGTCACGGTTATTTCGAGGCGCTGCTTGCATTGCGCCGCAGGCCCAGTTATCTGGCCCTCGGGCATATCTTTGCCACCAAGACCAAAGTGATGCCATCTCTGCCCCAGGGACTGGCGCGCCTTGGCGCCTATAGCGAAACCTTCGGCTCCTTGCTGCCGACGGTCGCCATAGGCGGCATTGACGAGCATAACCTTGATGCCGTCAAGCATACCGGAGTGGCCAATGTCGCCGTGGTGCGGGCCATTACCGAGGCCGCCGAACCGGTAACGGCCTTCAGGCGCCTGACACAAAGCTGGTTAGGGCGAGCAGCCCCGATTGCAAACGGGATTAGCTATGCTCAACAAAATGCCGGGCTTCAGGACGATGTCGGGGTTCAGGACTGTACCGGAGTTCAGGACTATGCCGGGCTGAGCGATCGCGACTTTATCCGTTACGGCAGCCAGTTGCTGCTGCCCAGAGTCTCAGAAGCGGGGCAGCTTGCCTTACGGGCCAAGACGGTCGTCATAGTGGGGCTCGGAGGCCTTGGTCATCATTTGGCGCACTCTTTGGCCGCCGCCGGAGTAGGGCGTCTCATTCTTATCGATCCCGATATTGTCGAGCTGGGTAATCTGCCGAGGCAACTGCTCTACAACGAGCAGGATATTGGCCGTTTGAAGGTCGACGTGGCCAAGGAAAAGCTGGGGCGCGATTATCCAAACTGCCTGATTGAGATTGAGCCCAAGCTATTTGGCCCCAAGAGCGCGGAGCTTATTCGCGAGGCGTCACTGGTATTGGATGCCAGCGACAATTTCCTTTGCCGTCATAACCTTAATCAAGCCTGTGTGAAGCTGGGCAAAGAGTTGATTGCGGCGGCGATCAGCGCCGATTCCGGCCTATTGTGTCATACCGCCCCTTGGCTTAACCCCGAGGCGGGCTGTTACGAATGCCTGTTCCCGCGGGATAGCACAGGCTCGGGGCGCTGCCGCGACATGGGGGTGTTGGGTCCTGCGGTGCAAACCCTGGCGGCGATGCAGTCGCTGGCAGCTATCAATACTCTGCTTGGAGAGCGCAGCACCCTGGGGCGGCTCATCAGCTTGGATTGCCGCACTTTAAGCGTGCGTGAGGCTGCGCTTTGCGCCGACCCGGCATGTCTTTGCTGTCAAACCCAATCTCAGGCTGGAAATCAAACCGAAGCTCAATTTATGAAAGGGCGTTCTGAGCTTAGCCGTGAGGAGAATTGCGATGCAAATTAAGATAAACAATCAAGTCAAAGAGTTGCCTGAAGCTATGACGCTGTTACAGCTGCTCGAGTGGTGTGAAATAGCGCCTGGCAGCGTGGCGCTGGTGCGTAATGGCGCCGTAGTGCCCAGATCTCAGTGGCCAGTGCTTGAATGCCGAAACGGAGACAGCCTCGAGCTGTTTTCCGCCGTTGCCGGAGGTTGATATGTTGCAAATTGGCGAGTTTGAATTTCAATCCAGGTTGTTTGGCGGCACCGGCAAGTTTGCTTCGGCAGAGCTGATGCAACGCTCGCTCGTGGCCAGTGGCGCCGAGTTGGTTACTGTGGCGATGAAGCGGCTCGATTTTAACCAGGGTAGTGATGAATTGCTGGCACCGCTCAAAGAGCGCGGCGTGCAGCTGCTGCCCAATACAGCCGGGGCCCGCAATGCCAGGGAGGCAATTTTTGCCGCCGAGCTGGCACGGGAGATGCTGGGCACCCAACTATTGAAGCTGGAGATCCACCCGGATCCCCGTTATCTGTTGCCTGATCCGGTAGAAACACTGGAAGCGGCCCGGGTCTTGTGCACCGAAGGTTTTACTGTACTGCCTTATGTACATGCCGATCCCGTGCTGTGCTTGCGCCTCGAAGAGGTAGGCTGCGCCGCCGTGATGCCGCTTGGCAGTCCCATAGGTTCCAATCAGGGGCTGGCCACAGAACCCTTTTTGAAGATCATCATAGAGCAGGCCAAGGTGCCTGTGGTGGTGGATGCCGGGATCGGCGCGCCGTCTCAGGCGATGCGGGCGATGGAGTTGGGCGCCGATGCCGTGCTGGTTAATACTGCCATCGCCTCCAGCTTGGATCCCGTGACCATGGCGGGCTGCTTCAAGGATGCGGTGCGCGCCGGGCGAGCGGCCTATCTTGCCGGACTCGGGGCCATCAGCAATCGGGCCCAAAACACCAGTCCGCTGACCGGGTTTCTCAATTTGGGAGAAAACCATGGCTGATTTTCTTGAGCGTTTTACCGCTATCGACAGAGATCTACTGCGCCTTGCTATTGCCAGTGTCAGCGCCGCCGATGTTGAGCGCTGTCTGGCGCGGCCCGAGACGATAGCGCACAATCCCTCGGCCTTGCCCATTCTTTTGTCACCGGCGGCCCGGGAATTTCTCGAGCCTATGGCGCAGCTCTCTGCTTCGCTCACCCGCAAGAAGTTTGGCGCCAACATAGGTCTCTATGCGCCGCTCTATGTTTCCAATCTATGCGCCAATGATTGCGACTACTGCGGTTTCAGCATGAGCAATAAAATTCGCCGCAAGACCCTAAGCCAGGCCGAACTGGATGCTGAAATTGCCATTCTCAAGCAGCGCGGCTTTGATTCTGTGTTGCTGGTTTCCGGCGAACATGAAACCAAGGTAGGTCTGGATTATTTTGCCCAGGCGCTTTTGAGACTCAAGCAGGACTTTAGCTACCTGGCGATTGAAGTGCAGCCCCTCGCCGAAGCGGGTTATCGGCGCCTGGTTGATGAGGGGCTGGATGCCGTGATGGTATATCAGGAGACCTATCAGCCCGCCACCTATGACCGCCATCATCTCAGAGGCAATAAAAAGGACTTTGGTTTCAGGCTCAATACACCGGACAGAGCCGCCAGGGCCGGGGTTGACAAGATAGGCCTGGGCGTTTTGCTCGGGCTGGATGATTGGCGCCTGGACTCGGCATTGATGGGGTTGCACCTGGACTATTTACAGCAAAAGTACTGGCGTAGTCGCTTCAGCGTGTCGCTGCCAAGGCTCAGGCCCTGCGTTGGCGGAGTAACGCCGGCTGTGACTCTGGATGATGCCGGATTGGTGCAGCTTATCTGCGCCATGCGCTTGTTCAGCCCGGCGCTGGAGTTGAGTCTCTCTACCCGGGAGAGCGCCTCACTCAGGGACAATCTATTGCCCCTTGGGATCACCCATGTGAGTGCCGCCAGCTCAACAGAGCCAGGTGGTTACAGCAATCCCAAGTTGCAGCTGGATCAGTTCCAGATAAGTGATGAGCGCACAGTCCCTGAGGTGGTCAGCGCCATTCGAGCACAAGGCATGCAACCTGTGTGGAAAGATTGGGACGCGAGTTGGCTCGCAGGCGCCTCTTTTGCGGTAACCCATCAAGGGACATAAACCTTTCGGGCTGTACATTTGTATTAAATTGGCTAATAATTGTTCAAAGCTGTGGCTGAAATGGTAGTAACTGATTTTAGCCACAGAACGAAAATCCACAGTCCAATACAGACAAGGGGCAATCATGCAAATTCCATCGGCTTTTTCGGCGGGAGTTCAAGGGCTGCAAAGCGCCCAGTCCGGCCTGACTCAGGCAACAGTGGATATCGCCCGTCCGGCACCTGCGCAGCAGGCCGATTCGACCCGCCCGGTTGAGGAGGCAGACAAAACCTCGGCACTGGTATCGGCATTGGAATCCAAGGCCCAGGGGCAAGCTTCAGTAGAGGTGATTGAACGCGCATCCGACACCTTGGGCAGTATCATAGATATCGAGGTGTAATATATGGTTGGCGCGCTGGCCGGCGCGGGGCTGACGGCAACAGCCGTGTCCCGGCGGCCAAGCTCGTCAATTGCCAACTTAAGCAGTGGCAGCTCCATAAACCAATCGCCTCTCAGCGCCAACCCTGCCGGTAAAATCTCCGCCAGTCAAAATCCCTCTCAGGTAAGTGGCGTTAAGCCAAGCCCAATAAACCTGAGCTCGGGAAATCAAAGCCCAGTCAATACAAGTTCAGTTAATCCAAGCTCAGTCAATTCAAGCCCGCTCCAAGGTTCAGCTGCACAACATTCAGAGCCACAAACCGTAAAGCCGCCGCGGGAAGCACTGGTCAGTTTGACTAAAGGAGCCCTGGGTGCGGCAGCCTTGTCCAGCTCCGGCCATTGGCATGGAGAGGTTCAAGCATCGATGCCGCTCGCGGGGATATCGGCTCAAGCATCCGCCTTTTTCGGCCAAGGGGCTGACATTGTCGGCGGACCTGCGATACCAGTGACTTTAGCGGGAGAGGTGCCTGAGGTTCCCGCTTTTAATGGCGCAAATACTTCCGCCAACTCTATGGGTGGGGCAGAGCAGGATTTTGACAACACTTCCGGCAGCTCTTCGAGTCGCTCATCGAGCCAGGCTGGCAGCGAAGTAAAAGAAGGGGACGAAGGGGCGGCTCGTCAGTCAACCGGGGAGTCGAATACGACAAGCGCAGCCGAACCCAAGCCGGATGAGGCGCAACAGAAACAGCAGCAGAACCGTGAGAGTCGTGAGCAACAGGCGCTTGAGCGGGAAATCGACTCCCTGATGAAGCGTGATACCCAGGTGCGATCCCATGAACAGGCTCATGCCGCGGTAGGCGGGATCCATGCCGGACAACCGGCATTTGAATTCGAGAAAGGACCCGATGGCAAGCGTTACGCGGTGGAAGGTGAAGTTCAGATAGATGTCTCTGTAGTGAACGGCGATCCGCTGGCGACCATGGCGAAAATGAAACAGGTCTATGCGGCGGCGATGGCACCTGTCGATCCCTCCATGGCCGATATCCGGGTCGCCGCCGAGGCGATGCGTAAATATAACCAGGCAAGAGAAGAGGCCGGAACCCAGAGACTTGCCGCCGCACCAAAGCCTGAGCTGAGTCAAAACCTGTTGGGAGCCGCAGATTCGGTCGCTGAAAAGTCCGCGCCTTCCTTTGAACCCAAGGCTGGCAACTCTGCAAACTTTCCCATAGGCCTGTCTCGTCTGATGGGCGCCATAGCACAGCAGTCAAATGCCTTGAATGAACAGACTTTCAGTCCACCCAAGGCCGAGTTGCAGCTTGAGTCGGGTTCAGTTGCCGACGTGATAGCCGCTGAGCAGCAACAGGCGCAGCGTATTCGGGATGAGAGTCGTTAGTGCTTCACATATCTTCAAGGCTAATTTGAGTTCGGCGAGAGCGCGGCATAATAACCTCCTTGTTAAATGCTTAAACAAAGCATAGTCGGAGGTTTACTTCCGCGTCATTAACGCTGGGTGTCCATATTCTCAGCAGAATGGGCAAAATAAATTATCCATAAAATCTAGTGGTTCAATATTTGAACTTGGCAAAATTACTGTTACTTTACCGTGCTTTTCGCATTCAATTTCTTGAAAGCCACCTTCATTAGCAACTGTGCTTATGTCTAAATCACTCCATCCACACCAAGGGCAACACTTAATTTCTGCATCGGTGTTTGCAGCTATCTCTTGCTTCCAGTTGCATTCGCCACAATGAAGCTTGTGTATTACCTTGGCTTCTGTAAGCGTAGTTACTTTAGGCTTTTCGATCATATCTCTTTCCTACACATAACGCCGCCATCACGAGCCGAGGTATTTGGCACATTTTTTGGAAAAAGCGTGACAAGTACCGAAGGTCACGTGCATGGCCTTGTTAGGCTGTGGACTCCCAAATGAAATGTATATATTCGTCTGTGTATTCGGCATACAAGTCAACTATTAACTCCCTATCAAGGGTATACATTGCATAGGCTCCAACGAACTCTCCTGTGTTAAGCGGTAAACTTGGCTGAGCTATAAGCTCACTACACTGGCTGCGTACCATTGAGTTAAATTTATCTTCTGATATCTTTGTAAAATCAGCCTCAATAATATATGGCTTAAAGTATTCTTCTCGATCGCTCCAGTCATCTTGAAGTTCGGCAGCTAACCAAAAATTTAAACCATTATCGCGACCAAGCTTTGGAGATCTACAGATTCGAATGCTCTCCTCGGAATCAGGTACTCTAAATGCAAACCGGTTATACGTGGTTGTATAAAGGCCTCGGTAGCGCCCAAGACTCATGTCTTCAAAATCAATTTTTTCTAGATCATCATACTCGAACATACTGGAAGCCTAACGCCGCCAGCAGGGGCAGACAAAGTGCGCAGCGGTTTGGGTGTCCCTCTGGCTGGCCTTGTTATTTGCGCACATGGCTAGGTAATGCGCTAATTCTAACCAACTTCCCAACTGAAGGGGACCAAGCAATTAAATGAGGCTCCATTCTGCTACCACTGGCGTCAATCAACTCTCTTACTTCACTCTGGTTGTTGGTCACGAATTCGGTCATTGCGCGAATGTAAATGTCCGTAGCCATTTCGAATTGTTCTTTTGACCAGCTGGTTTCGTATAAAAACTTAGCCCGCTGATTATCTTTTCCTACACAGTACAGCGCCAATATTAAGGAATACTTTGTGTCTGGTTCCTTATTCTCGGACGTCGTCAATATACTGACTTTATACTCTGGGTCTTCCCCGAAGTATTTTAGATATAACTTGGATAAAGCATTCTTAATATGTGGATAGGTATCCTCAGCTGCCTTGTCGCCTAGCTTTTTGACAAAAGCTCCGCCAAAAAGGATTGCAACGGATGAGATGCCAAGCAGTAGGATGGAAGCTTGAGGGCCTTTTTTAGGAGTTTCGTGAAAAGCCACATCTTGACCAAGATGTTCTAGGGACTGCTTTAACTGATCAATAGCTTTACTATCGATGCTTTCCTCAAACGCAATGTTTAATATATCTTGATTCACAGTTTCCCTCTGAGCATATAACAGCTGTATAGTGCGCATGCGCGTTTTAGTCCTCGGAGGACTGTAAACGCGCATCGCTATCTCTTTGTATTATTTAGATATAATAAGCCAGAATATCCCTTGCAGCTATACGTACATGCGCGGTCTCCAAACCTATTATCTGCCAACAGTGTTTTATATCTATATGACTTTAATGATATTTTCTGTAATGTTACAGAAATAATGCGCCAGATTATCTTCAAATTTCAGGGGCTTTTGTCAAAACCTCAATAATACTGTGTGAAAAACAAGCACTATAGTGCTCTCCCGGAGCTGTTCGAGTCACTCTCTAACTGATATTCGTGACGTCATGCCTTACGGACACAGGATAAAGATGAAGTTGCTCCGTTTCTTACTATTTATAATGAGCTCAGATTTATACTGAGCCAGATTTATGCTGAGCCAGGATCAGTGATTCCAGCAGCTTACAGGCCGGGCCCTGTTTGTCTCTCTGTGGCACTACCAGACTGAGCAGTATCTTGCGGCTGCTGGAACCTTTGAGACTGAGCCGTACCAATTGCCCATTTTCCAGCTCCTGCTTGACCAGATGCGCCGGGATCCAGCAAAAACCTATGCCTTTGGCCAGGATCACCTTGGCTTCGTGGAAGTTGCTGACGGTCCAGCGCTGCTCGGCCTTGAGCCAGCCGATTTCCTGCTGACTATTGATGCCGGTATCTTTGATCACAATTTGCAGATGTTGGGCCAGCACTCTGTCATCTTCAATTTCCACTTGGGCCGCCAGCGGATGGGAAGGGTGGCAGAGCAGGTAGAAGTCCAAGTCGCAAAGGGGCTCAGAGATATAACCCATGGGCGGGGTACCGCAAATCGCAATATCCACCTGATGGTTTTTGATCATCTCCTGGGTACCGCTGATCACTGTGTCCCGCACTGTGACCCGGGTTCCGCGGCTTTGGGGCAGAAAGGCGGCCAGCGCCTCGGTCAGGGTTTCCATGGGGTAGACCAGTTCCCTGGCGATGCTCAGACTCGGCTCCCAGCCTTGTTCCAGATTGCTGGCGAGCTGCTCCAATTCCCCCACAGCCTGAGTGACGTGACGAGAGCGACGAAGCAGTACTTCGCCGCATTCGGTCAGATAGGCCTTGCGGCCGCGCACTTCGAGGAGTTGGATCCCCAACTGATGCTGCAGCTTGGCAACAGCATGGTTGAGGGATGACTGGCTCTTGTTGAGCTGCTCGGCAGCCTGGGCGTAACCACCGAAGTCGACGACGGCCTGCAGGATCCGCCACTGTTCCAATGTGGACTTGGGTCTGTTCATTTTCTAAAAACTCGTCAGATTTCGGCCTATCATGGGTGGAAACTGCCAGTTTTTCAAACTATTTAGCCTTTTTCGTCGACTCGGTCGCCTGTTTGACAGACTCGAGTGGCGTCACCTGCATCGGCAGGTATTTCCGGGTCGCCTTGAGCTCACTCAAATAGGGGCCTTTATGCAGTTTTTCCGGCCATTTGAGCAGCATCATCGCCAGCACATTACGGTGTTCCCCCAGAGCCAGCGCCGGGTTGCCTTTGGGGGAGCGAATAAAGTCTACCTCAGGATCGAAGGACTTGATGATGTGCGCCTGAGTGGCTTTCACCATGGGATGAGCTTTGCCCTTGCCGGCGAGCAGATAGCTTATTCCTACTTCGGCAATAATATCGTTGGTGGCATCACTGAGGATCCGCTCGCGGTTGGCTTCGAAGTAGTCGAGGATCCAGGCGAACTCCTTGGCATCTACCGGGTGCTGATAGTATTCACTGGCGGCGAAGATAAAGTGAGTCAGGCCATAGAGCTTATTGCGATATTGTGCCTTACTGAGCTTGCCATCCTCGGCATCCGGGTAGACACGTTTAAAGGCGGCTTTGTAGTCTTCCAGGTAATCACCAACGCCAAGCTGCTTGGCCCAGTAAACATAATTGATCAGCTGCGCCGCCCAGGCTTCAATCATGGCTTCGTCGGTCAGGCCGTGCTCCAGATCTGTACTCTTGAGCCCTTTGAGCAACTTGTCGTGGCAGGGCCCGGTAAATCCCAATTCATCTATGCGACTGGCGTAGCGCAGCAGCACATCGGTATAAAACAGAAATTCGGGGAAGGGTTTGAGCGCTTTTTTGCGTGCCTTGGCCCGGGGGCCATTGCCCAGTTGGGATATTGCCTTGAGTGATTCACTTTTGACAAATTCAGGGTCGTCCAGTTGGCAGGCATAAAAGCTTTGCGCTTCAGTAACCGCAAACAGATCCACCAAGGCGGCGTTGGCGTACTGCTCGTCACCTGTCATCCGATAGAGACGGATCCCGTAATGACCCTGCACCCTGGGTGGCAGCTGGTAGAGATGCTGCTCCAGATTCTGCTGAATGCGTTGATAAACCTCGTCAGCGCTGGGCTGGCTCTTGGCGGCCAGCGTACTGCTCATCACTCCCAGGCAGAGGGCAAGTGTCAGTTGACCGGTTCTCTTGAGTATTGGCATCGCGTATCCTCCGGATGAGTGTGGCCGCATCGGCAGCGCCAAACAGGCTTTGCAAACGGGCGACCATAGGTTGGGCTGATTCGTTGACCAGCAAGAGATCAAATAGTTGCGCCGGGTTGCAGCCCCGGGTGTGAACATCTATGGCTTTGGCAAGCTGTTGTTGCCAGAGCCCGAGATAATAGAGCGGCCCCTGATCGCTGATGGCGCCAAAGCTGTAGCTATAGTCACTGACTTCGGGCCAAGAGCCATTAAAACTGGCTTCAAACGCCTTGTGCAGCTGTGGGTATTGGCTGTTGCCAAAGGCTTCAAAGCTGGCGAGGGCCACTTTGGCACGAAACACCTTGAGCTGCTGCTGGTATTCTTCGGCCAGTTGTTCGCGCGAGCCGGGAGCCGGCTTGAGTGAAAATGCAAAGGCGCCGCTCAGATAGCGCTCAAGCCAGGCTTTGCCCACTCCGGCGCCATCCTGAGGCAACTCCAGACTGTTATTGAGATAGTAACGACCGCCGCCACTGAGTTGGGCTATGGCGGCGCTCAGGGAAGAAACTGCGGTCTGATAGTCCTTGAGCTTCACTTGCTGAGGCTTAAGCACCAGCTCGCTCTGGCCGGTTTGTTGGCCGACAACGGCGCGGCGCAGCATTTTGTGGCGGTTGTGTTTGCCTTCGCTGATAAGCAGTTCACCCAGCAGCCGACCATGGTGATACACCCTGAGCCAGTCGTCGTTAATCTGCTCTGTGGTTAATCCCAGCGGTTTGAGATGGTCAAACAGGGCTTTTAGTACTTCAGAGCCTTTGAGGGCGACCATTTCGGTTGACTGGGCCTGCTGTAACTCGCGCCCCAGATCCCAAGGGGCGTAATCCAGTTTTTGGGTGCTGGCATCGAGAAATTTGGCCACATCGCTTGGCGTGCTCAGCAACTGAGAACTGAGGATAAAATCACTGTAGCTCGGGTAACCATGCGCTTTGGCTTGTTGTTGTCTCAGGGCAAACACGGATGAAAGCGGCAGTTGATTGCGTAATCTGGCGCGGCCCTGATAAGTGCGCCAAACCTTGGCGCGACAATCACTATCGGCCTGTTGCATCAAGTAAGAGGCGATATTGACTGCAAAAAAGCCGGGCTTTTGGGCTGATTGAGCAGCTTCCTGCTCCGCTGAATCCTCTTCGGGGTTAAGAGCCTGTTGCATGCCGGGCAGGGCACATTGTCCCAACTCCAGCTTGAGATCGTCACTGCGCATTCCCTGGCGAATGCTGGCCTGGGCGCCATGAAGACGGGCTTTTTCCTCTATGCCCAGATGTTGTTGCATTAACCAGTCCAACCTCTGGGCCAATGCTTGAAGCTGTGGCTCATCATCCTGGTTCAGTTCGGATGTCAGGCTTATCAGCGCCGGTTCGCTCAGGAATCTATCCATGGTGTCGGCCAGTTTCAACTGACACTGCAACAGCAGCTCATGCTGAGCCGCTGACAGGGGGAAACTCCGATAATAACCGAGGCGGTCATTGATATTGTGCAGCCCGAGGGTTTGTCGCTCCAGCAACTGCAGATCCTGAAATTCAGGTTGAAAATTGCTGCTGTATTCGACACATTGAGCCGTCAGCAAGGGGACGGCATCAGGCGCGGCCAGGGCAGGGGAAATGCCCGACGCCATTGTCGATGCCAGCAGCGAAGCCAACACCGACAGTGGCAGCCTGGACTTGAGGCGAGACGGACTCAGGCCGGAGTTAGCGGCTGGCAAAGTGCTTCTTGGCATAAGCGACCCGTTCTTCCACTGACATGGGTTTGCCCGTCATTCTTTCCACATGCTGCAGCCTTGGCAATATCCCCATGCCATTGGCTATCTGGATGGCAAGCCCTGGACGGGCGTTGAGCTCCAGCAGCAGTGGTCCCTTGTTTTGATCCAGTACCATATCGGTTCCCAGATAACCCAGTTCGCACATCTCATAGGCGCTCGAGGCCGTGTGCAACAAGGTATCCCAGTGGGGCACCTCGATTTCAATCAGGTTACGCCCCGTGTCCGGATGCAAATCGACCGGGCAGTCAAACTGCACCGCATGCAGACCGCGGCCGGTGGCGATATCCAAGCCGACACCAACCGCGCCCTGGTGCAGGTTGGCCTTGCCATCGGAAGCGGCGGTGGACAACCTGAGCATTCCCATCACAGGAAAACCCTTGAACACTATCAGGCGGATATCCGGAACCCCTTCGTAGCTGAAGCCATCGAATACGGGATCGAACTCAATCAAGCCCTCAATAATGGCCACATCCGGCTTGCCACCGAGGGAGAACAGGCCGCTGAGGATATTGGAAACGTGGCGATCGACCTCGCTCGGGGTGACTTCATTGCCGTTGGGCTTATAGAAGCGACCATTCTCCACATGGGTGATCACCAAGATCCCTTTGCCGCCCGAGCCTTTGGAGGGTTTGATCACAAAGCCGCTGCGATCTTTTACTTGTTCGGGAATGCTATTGATACCGTGTTGCTCGCGCACCACACCTATCAGATCGGGCACGGCAATATCATTGGCAAGCGCAAGTTGCTTGGTGGTGAGCTTGTCGTCCACCCGCTTGTAAAACTTGCGCGGATTGTAGCGGCCAATATAGTCGATATTGCGCTTGTTCATATTCAGCACGCCAGCGCGGCGTAGCTGCCATGGCCAGGCAAAATTCATCTTATTCTCCTGCCAGTGGCTTGAAGCGCTTGAGCTCCAGCAGTCGATAACCCGTGTACTGACCCATCAGCAGCACCAGCGCCAGGATCACCAAATGAATACCCAGGAAGTTGAACACCCAGTGCTGTACCCAAGTGGCGCTCATAGCCAGATAAGCCAGAGTGGCTACCAGAAGTGAACCTCCACCTTGCACCATCACCTCTTTGGCGCCTTCCTCTTCCCAGAGGATAGACATACGTTCAATGGTCCAGGCGAGAATGATCATCGGGAAGAAGGTGATAGTCAGGCCTTCACTAAGCCCAAACTTGTACGACAGCAGGGTAAACAGGCCTATGATGCCTATCACCACTATGATCACCGCCGATATTCGCGAAATCAGCAACAGGTTCAGATGCGATAGATAGGAGCGGATCATCAAGCCAAAGGCCACAATCAGCAGGAAACCTATCAGGCCGGTCAGCAGTGTGGTTTGGATAAAGGCCAGGGCGATAAGCACAGGCATAAAGGTACCTGAAGTCTTGATGCCTATGATAACCCTAAGGAATACCACCATCAGCACTCCGATGGGGATCAGCAAAATACCCTTGAACAGACTCTGTTCTTCCAGCGGCAGTTGATAGAGGGAAAAGTCGATGGCGTTGTTTTTGGCCATCATGTCTATGGAGGTCGCCAGGGCTGAACGTGTGTCTTTCAGCATGGAGAAGTTGACCTGGGAGTTGCTGCCACCCAGAACGTCCAATACCGATTTACCGCTGCGCTCCCACAGTACCATGTTTTCCGGACGGCCCTCTGTGCCTTTGACCAGATCGAACAAGTGCCATTTACCGTCCTGATAGACTTCGACAAAGGGAGAAAGCTGCTGCCGACGGCGCTGATCTTCCAGATACAGACCATTGACTTCCTGAGTTGGAATACCGCGGCTATTGAGCATATGGACAAACAGCTTAGTGGGTGAGTTGGCCGACAGCAGCAGCTCTATGTTCTGACTGCGATCGCGGCCGGCAATGGCGCGCATGATCTCACGGGCAAAAGAGAGGTTACCGGCACTGCGAGCCCAGGCTTCGTCCATCACCTGCTCGGCGGCGGCTTTCTCGGTTGCAGACCAGATATAAGGTGCAGGCGGCAGAGGTTCTTCCTGAGCCTTGAGTATTTCACGGCCTGTGGGGATCAGGGTGACTTTGTAATAGAGGTCCTGTTGGCCATTGGCTTGACGAATCGACCAAAGCGCGCGGCGGCCCTGTTCATTGTTGCTGATAGTCAGGCCATAACCCGGGGAGGTGGCATTTTCCATCAAGACTTCAAATGCCGGATCCTGTGGCAGGGAGAAAGAGACTTCTGCCGGGCCACCCGTACCCTGAAAGCTGACTTTGGCATCGACAGCCCAACTTTGTACCTGCTCACCGGGCAGGAAGGGCACATTGTGTTCAATACCACGATAAATACTGGCGCTGAGCCCAACAATAAACAGCAGAGCTACCACCAGGTAGAAAGGTTTCCGTGAATGCATTACCGCTCCTATTTATGGCTCGAAATCACTAAGTCTTTGGCTTTGCCGTGCAGGTAAGCTTGGCCTACGTCGACAACGGCTATGTCTTTCATAAACTTGCGGCCGAGCAGCAAAGGATATTCGAGGTGACTGCGGTCGGTAAGGTTAAGATCGGTTTCGGCGGCATATTTGCCTATTTTAAGGTGGGCGTGGATCACCGGACGGCGATCGTCTTTTTCATCGGCGTCTTGCTTGATACGCACAAAACGTACCACCTTGGATTCGAAAGTTTTTCCCGGCGCATCCGCGCCATTGATCATCACATCGAATCTAACCCACTGGGCGCCATCACGTTCAAACAGAATAATGTTGCGGGCATCGAGTGAAGAGGATTCGGCACCGGTATCGATACGGGTATCGAAACTGGCATTCAGTTCATCGATAAAGACGCTCTCGACTTCACCGAGAATATATTTGTCGCCAATAGGTGAAGCTTCGCAGGGCGCAGGCACCTGTACTTCCTTGATGGTTTCCTTGGGGGGCTGCTGCAGTTTCTTCATCTGCTGTTGCAAACCCTGAAGCTGAGTATTCAAGGCATCCAGATGCTGTTGCTGTTGATTCTGAGCCTGAGCAATCACATTGACTATGCTGGCTTCCTGAGAGGCGAGGTTGGACTGCAAGGTCTGGGCGTCGACCGGCACCGGGGCATTTGCCACTTCCTGAGTGCTGGCGCAGCCGCCGGCAAGTGTTGCCATGGAGGCCATGACGGCGATTGAAATCGTCTGTTTCAACATAGTGCTTCCTGTATTCTGTTTTCCAGATTGCGTCACTTTTATATAGGGTTCGGTGAACTCGACTTACTTAATCGCGATAAAGGTTGCCCGTTTGGGGGCGGGGTAACCTTCCACTGTCAAATTGATGTCGGTCGGATCGAGGTAATCCACCAGAGATTCGTTGCGCATCCAAGGCGTGGAGCGTTGCTCGGCCAGTGAAGTGACATCGACGTCGACACAGCGAACCTCACGAAAATCGCACTTCTCAAGCCAGAGTTGCAACGCGGCAACGGACGGAATAAACCATACATTATTCATCTTTCCATATCTATCCCGTGGCAGCAGTACGGCATTTTCATCACCTTCTATGACCAAAGTCTCCAAAATGAGTTCACCTCCGGTTCGCAATTGATCACGCAATTGCAACAAGTGGTCAATTGGTGAGCGCCTGTGGTACAGCACTCCCATGGAGAACACAGTATCGAAGGCGTCCAGTGGCGGCAGTTCTTCTATACCCAAAGGCAGCAGGTGCACCGGCGGAGTCCCGCCGGCCAGGCGTTTGACCGCTTCAAACTGACATAAAAACAGTGAAGAGGGGTCGACACCTACCACCATTTTGGCGCCTTCACCATACATGCGCCACATGTGATAGCCGCTGCCGCAACCCACGTCCAGCACGGTTCTGCCTGCCAGCGGGCTGATATGGGGCGCGACCCGCTCCCACTTCCAATCGGAGCGCCACTCGGTATCGATATGAATGCCATGGATATGAAATGGCCCCTTGCGCCAGGGATGCAGCAACTGCAGCAGGTTTTCCAGTTTTTCCCGCTGCCCCGTTGCCAGTTGCTCCCCGGAGCCTATGGTGACACTGTCTTTGAAATCCAGGCTGTCGGGGCTGGGGTAATTGAGCTTGGCGAGCACTTTCTCCCACTTGGGCAGGGCACCGTGCTTGTGCTCTCTTTGCCAGTCGCCGAGTTTGGCCGGCAGTGTTTCCAACCAATGCTGCAGATTGGAGTCGGCAATCTGTTGATAGAAATTACTGAAACTGATCACTTGATAGCTACCATGGATGTGAAATTGAAGCACTGGAACCAGACACCGTAATGGGCAAAACCGGCCTGGGATAATCTGTTGTAGTGATTGCTGAGTTGATCAGGTTTCATCACGTTTTCCAGTGCGCTGCGCTTTTGGCTGATCTCCAACTCGCTATAGCCATTGGCACGTTTGAAATCCAGATGATGTTCATCCAGTACTTGCTGGATAACCTCATCGCCGAAGCGGATTTTTTCCGACAGCACCAAGGCGCCACCGGGTCTTAAGCCAGCATATATTTTCTGGATCAGGGTATCGCGATCCTCGGGCGGCAGAAACTGTAAAGTAAAGTTGAGCACCACCAAGGAGGCGTCTTCGATGGCGATATCACGGATATCACCACAAATAAGCTGCACCTGGGTATCGCTGACATAAGCATTGAGATACTCCTGGCAGCGCTCGGTCATCGCCGGCGAGTTGTCGACGGCGATAATCTCGCAGCCCTTGCCTTCAATACGCCTACGAATACTTAAAGTTGCCGCGCCAAGAGAACACCCTAAATCATAGACTTTACTGTCTTGTGTCACAAAGCGCTCGGCGAAGTCGCCAATGGTGTTGATGATCTGGCCGTAACCCGGCACAGAGCGGCGGATCATATCGCTGAATACGCCGGCTACCCTGTCATCAAAAGCAAAGTCTGAGACCTGACCGCAGTCAGTCGCATATATGGTGTCTTGAGAAGTGTTCATCTGAAATCTTGTGCGGGAAAATCAATGACGTATTTTACCGAATCCCGCGTGAAAGCAGCAAGTGCGCTCTGGTAATTGACGCAAATTTTTTGTCTAATAGTGCAGGAATAACAAAATAATTACATCGCCTTACCAGGAAATAAGCACTTGAAATCGCTGACCTCTCTTTTGAGTCTATTGTGTGTGCTCGTATGTCTGCCGCTGGATGCGGCCACTCAAGTCCAGTCCCCCGCCAAACCACTCGTCATAGTGATGGGGGAGGATAGTTATCCCTACCAATTTGTTGATGATGCCGGCCAGCCGCAGGGGATCCTGGTGGATCTCTGGCAGGAATGGAGCCGGGTCAATCAAAGACCCATCACACTAGTGGCGCGGCACTGGAACGATTCCCTGAAGCAGCTCAAAGAAGGCAAGGCGGATGTACACTTGGCGTTGGCGCTGACCCCGGAGCGCGAGGCCGAGTTTGAATTTGCCAAGCCAATCAGTCGTATTGATACATACCTTTATCTGCACTCTGAACTCAGGCACAAGGACAGTTTTGAGAAGCTGCTGCCGTATCGGATAGGGATAGTCAAAGGCTCGTCCCACGAATCGGATCTTAAGGCTCAGGAGTCCGGCCTGTCATTTGCCTTATACCCAGGTCGCGACGCATTGCTCAAGGCGGTATCCCGCGGAGAAATCAAGGTGTTTGCCGGCATGGAAGGGTATCTTCGCGACCGGCAATTGGCCCGCAGTATTGCCCAGCAATATCCCACCGCCAATCGGATGCTGATAAAGCACTCACCGGTGGCGCCGGCTGTCGCCAAAGGCAGGCAGGCCTTGGTGGCCGAAATCGATAGTGGCTTTGCCCAGATCACTCCTGAGTTTATCGTTCAGACCCAGAGGCGTTGGCTGGGGTATCGCGCCGATCAACATGGGATCACGGTTGCCATGCCACTGAATATGGAGCCGTTTTCCGATCTTGGCCCGGATGGCTTACCCCATGGCCTGTATGTGGATATCTGGCACAAATGGTCCGCCAAAACCGGGGTGCCGGTGGAGTTTGTTGCCGGTAGCATGAACAGCACTCTGGAGCAGGTCAAGCAGGGGATTGTCGATGCCCATATAGGCTATCCGGAAAGTGACGATCTCAGCTCTGGACTCAAGCGTGCCTGGCACTTACACACCCAAAGCAGCCGTCTGTTTCTCAAAGGCCAGATGGAGAGTCCGCTGGCGCTATTGGACGGCAAACGCTTGGGGATTTTCCCATCATCACCCTATATCACAGAGCTGAAACAGGCCTTGCCCAAGGTACAGCTCAAGTATTTCGACTCTCTCGATGCCATGGTCAATGCCGCCGACCGGGGCGATATCTCAGGCTTTGTCTCGCCCTCGGCCTGGACTCAGCACTATCTGTTGACTCATGGACTCTGGGCCGGTTACCAGCAAGCAAAAGCCTTGCAGTTCAGCTCAGATATCTATGTGTTGACCCGCCGCCAGGACGATGGCCTGACCCAAAGGCTGATCGCCGGCTTTAACCTGTTGACCCGCGACGAGTTGGCGGCGCTGGAAAACAAATGGATGCTCAATAGTGACGATCATGTTTACAGCAGGGATCAGAGTCGGCTGCCATTGACCCAGGCAGAGCTGGGCTATCTTGAAAGCTTGCCCGAGCTTAAAGTGGGTTACCTCAAGGATTGGCCACCCTTTGAATTCAAAGATGAGCAGGGGCAGTTTGCCGGAATTAATGCCGACGTGATGGCGAGGGTGGCGCAGCAGTTGGGGCTTAAACTGCTGCCCGTGGCTTTTGATGAGTGGCGCGATCTCCTCAAGGCGCTTGGCAGCGGCGAAGTGGTGATGGCCGCCAGTCTGGCGGCGAGGGATGAGCAACATGCTGCGCTGGCTTTTTCTGACGGTTATTGGCCATCGCCCTGGGCCATGGTTTCCACCGTAGATCATCTGAATCTTTATAGCCTGGGACAACTCAATGGCCAGCGAGTGGCGATTGTTGAAGGTTATCAGTTGGCCGGTGAGCTTATGGCCAAGAGCCAGGGCATAAGCCCAGTGTTGGTGCCCGGCATGCGTGAAGGGTTGGAAGCCGTCAACCTGGGAAGGGCGGATCTCTTTATCGATAAAGTGGTATCGCTGGCCTCGGCCCTTTCTACCGGGCAATATCCGGCGCTGAAGATGAACCTGATAACCGATATGGCCGATCAAAAGAGCCATATCGGCGTCACGCCCGGCTATAAACCCTTGGTGCCTTTGATTAACCGGGTAATAAGCGGTATAGATGACAGCCAACGGCAAAGGATCCATGAAAAATGGGTTGGCACTGTGATTACCGACAAGAGCCAACAATACAAGGAATGGTTGGGCTATTTTCTGCTGGCACTCTTGATTGCGCTGTTTATTGTACTGCTGGTGTTGCAGCTCAATCGGCGCCTCAGCCGGGAAATGAGCTTAAGGCGTGAGGCCGAGCTCAAGATGAAGCATCTTGCCAATCACGATCCGCTCACCGGCTTACCCAACAGGGCACTGCTCGATGACAGGCTGGAGCAGGCGTTTTTGCAACATGCCAGAGAGCAGGAGCGTTTTGCGGTGCTGTTTTTGGATGTCGATGGCTTCAAAGCCATAAACGACACCTATGGTCACGAGGTGGGTGACAGAATGTTGGTGCAGGTCACTCAGCGCCTGGCAGCCGTGATCCGTAAATCTGATACTCTGGTGCGCTTTGGCGGTGACGAGTTTGTGGTGATACTCAATCGAATTCAGGATTTCGATGCCGTCTGCCAGGTGGCGGATAACTTGATCCAATCGCTTGCCGGGCCACTCAAGTGGCAAAACATCAGTGTACAGCTGTCGCTCAGTGTCGGGATCAGCGTGTATCCGGTGGACGGCGACAACGCCATCGAACTGCTCAAACGGGCCGATCAACTCATGTATCGCGCCAAAGAGAGTGGCGGCAGTTGTTATCGCAGTGCCTGATTGTTGTTATTTTGAACGCTCGTGCCTTGACCCTGGTTCAGCCACTGGTCAAAGGGAGTAAACTGTTTGATACTTCACCGTCTGAAAGTGAAGTACTTTGGTAAGTGGCAGATATTCTCTATAATGCCGCTCTTATCGTGTTGAATCGTTCCAGAGCTCAGCAGGCCGGAATAAAGGATATAAAGCAGATGCGCAGTCATTATTGTGGGGACGTAAATAAGTCCCACGTTGGACAAGAAGTGACCCTGGTGGGTTGGGTGAACCGTAGCCGCGACTTGGGTGGTGTGGTGTTTTTGGATCTCCGGGATCGTGAAGGACTGATCCAGGTAGTATATGACCCGGACTTGCCTGAGGTTTTCGATGTCGCCAGCACACTGCGCAGTGAATTCTGTGTTCAGGTTAAAGGTGTGGTCAGAGCCCGTCCCGACAGCCAGGTCAACGCCCATATGCGTACCGGCGAAATCGAGGTGCTGGGTAAGGAACTGACCATAATCAACGCCGCCGACCCACTGCCGCTGAGTATGGATAACTTCCAGAACAACAGCGAAGAGCAGCGTCTCAAGTATCGCTATCTGGACCTGCGTCGTCCGGAAATGGCCCAGCGACTGATTTTCCGCGCCAAGGTCACCAGTGCCGTGCGTCGTTTTATGGACAGCAACGGCTTTTTGGATATCGAAACCCCTATTCTGACCAAGGCCACGCCGGAAGGCGCCCGTGACTATCTGGTGCCAAGCCGCACTTACAAGGGGCAGTTTTTCGCCTTGCCTCAGTCGCCTCAGCTGTTCAAACAGCTGTTGATGATGTCCGGTTTCGACCGTTACTACCAAATCGTCAAATGCTTCCGTGACGAAGACTTGCGCGCCGACCGTCAGCCTGAATTTACCCAGATTGATATCGAAACCTCTTTCATGAGCTCTGAGCAGGTGATGCAAAAGACTGAGGAGATGGTGCGCGGTCTGTTCCTCGAATTGCTCAACGTGGATCTGGGTGAATTTCCGACCATGACCTATGCCGAAGCCATGCGCCGTTTCGGTTCCGACAAGCCGGATCTGCGTAACCCTCTGGAACTGGTGGACGTGGCCGACCTGGTCAAGGATGTAGAGTTTGCGGTATTCAACGGCCCGGCCAACGATATTGAAGGCCGAGTGGCGGTTATCCGGGTGCCGGGCGGCGCCGAGCTGTCCCGTAAGCAGATAGACGACTACACCAAGTATGTTGGTATCTACGGTGCCCGCGGTCTGGCCTGGATGAAGGTCAACGACCTGGCTGCCGGCATGGAAGGCATTCAGTCACCTGTGCTCAAGTTCCTCAATGAAGATATCGTCAAGGCGCTGCTGGAACGCACCGGCGCGCAAAGCGGTGATATCATTCTGTTTGGTGCCGACAAGGCCAACGTGGTTGCCGAAGCCATGGGCGCGCTGCGTCTGAAACTGGGTGAAGATTTTAACCTGCTCAAGGGCGAGTGGGCGCCGCTGTGGGTTGTTGACTTCCCTATGTTTGAAAAGGCAGATGGTCGCCTGTACGCAGTGCACCATCCGTTTACCGCGCCAAGGGGCGTGACTCCGGCTGAGCTGGAAGCCAACCCGGCCGAGACGGTATCCGACGCCTATGATATGGTACTCAACGGTACCGAACTCGGCGGCGGCTCTGTGCGTATCCACAACCAGGAGATGCAGGCCACAGTATTCCGTATTCTCGGGATCACAGATGAAGAAGCCAAAGAAAAATTCGGCTTCCTGCTGGAAGCACTGCGCTACGGCACACCACCGCACGCAGGTTTGGCCTTCGGTCTCGACCGTCTGGTCATGCTGATGACAGGCGCCAGCTCGATTCGTGACGTGATGGCGTTCCCGAAAACCACTACCGCAGCCTGCCCGTTGACCAATGCACCGGGTGAGGCCAATCCACAACAACTGGTGGAGTTGGGTATCAAGGTTGCTGAAAAGGCGGCCGACAAAGCTGAAGTCTGAAGGACTGAGCTTGAAGTCATAAAAGTGTGAATCAAACCGGGGCATAAGCCTCGGTCTGTTTTTTTACCGGTTTGAATTTAAACCGGTATTGAGAGGAGATATACCTATGGCAGGTCATAGTAAATGGGCCAACATCAAACACCGCAAGGCAGCTCAGGATGCCAAGCGCGGTAAACTGTTCACCAAACTTATCCGCGAGCTGACAGTATCAGCCCGCGAAGGTGGCTCAGATCCGGACTCTAACCCCCGTTTACGTGCCGCTATCGACAAAGCGCTGTCCAACAACATGACCCGTGACACAGTCGATCGTGCGGTTAAGCGCGGTGCCGGTGAACTCGACGGCCAGGCGCTGGAAACCGTGGTTTATGAAGGTTACGGCCCGGGCGGCACCGCCGTTATGGTTGAGTGTATGACAGACAACCGCAACCGCACTGTGACCGGCGTACGTAACGCCTTCAATAAGTCCGGCGGCAACCTGGGGACAGATGGCTCAGTGGCGTATCTGTTCACCAAGCAGGGCGTTATCAGCTACGAAGAAGGCGTTGATGAAGATGCCATCATGGAAGCCGCGCTGGAAGCCGGTGCTGAAGATGTGGTCAGCAATGATGACGGCTCTGTGGATGTTTACACTGCACCTGCCGATTTCGGTGCGGTAAAAGATGCACTGGATGCCATTGGGGTTGAAGCGGTGAATGCCGAAGTAACCATGGTGCCATCGACCAAGGCCGATCTGGATGAAGATACCGCCGCCAAGTTCCTGCGTCTTATCGACACACTGGAAGATCATGACGACGTTCAGGAAGTTTATCACAACGCGGAAATTGCCGATGATGTGATGGAACGCCTCGGCTGATAAGGCGGACTATGGCGATTATTTTGGGTGTCGACCCTGGCTCGCGGATCACAGGCTACGGCGTGATCCAGTGTCAGGGAAGGCACCAGATTTATCTCGGCAGCGGTTGCATTCGCACCAGCTGCGAGGACCTTCCCTCCCGTCTCAAACAGATATTCGACGGCCTGTCGGAGATTATCCGCCAATATCAGCCGGAGCAGTTTGCCATTGAGAAAGTGTTCCTGGCCAAAAATGCCGATTCGGCACTGAAATTGGGGCAGGCCAGAGGCGCGGCCATAGTGGCGGCCACAGTGGCGAATTTACCGGTGGCTGAATACACGGCGACCCAGATCAAAAGCGCCGTGGTCGGGACGGGCAGGGCCCAGAAAACTCAGGTACAACACATGATCCAGCAGCTGCTCAAACTGCCGGCCGCCCCGCAGGCGGATGCGGCAGATGCGCTCGCCGTGGCCGTGTGTCATTATCATACTTGCCAGAGTCTGGTTGCCCTCGGCGGCCGGGCAACGGCCCGCAGCTATGGAAGATACAGATGATAGGGCGTTTACAGGGAATATTGCTGGAAAAGCAAGCTCCGGAAGTGTTGTTGGATGTGCATGGCGTGGGCTATGAACTGCAGATGCCGCTGACCAGCTTTTATGAGTTGCCGGAACTGCAACAGAGCACCACTCTCTATACCCACTTTGTAGTGCGTGAAGATGCTCAGCTGCTGTATGGTTTTATTACCAAGCAGGAAAGAGCGCTGTTCAGGTTACTTATCAAGGCCAATGGGGTCGGCCCCAAGTTGGCGCTGACCATACTGTCGGGGCTGACGGCGCAGGAATTTGTCAGTTGTGTCGAGCGCGACGATATCGCCACCTTGGTGAAACTGCCGGGGGTGGGCAAGAAGACCGCCGAGCGTTTATTGGTTGAGATGCGCGACAAGCTCAAGAGCCTGATGGAAGCCTCCAGCGGCAATGAGCGTGAGTTTGTGCTCAAGTCCAACTTTACCCCGGTAGAAGCGCCAAACAGCGCCGAAGAAGATGCCATTGCAGCCTTGCTCTCTTTGGGCTATAAACCCGCCCAGGCCAGCAAAGCGGTTTCCAGCGCCTTTGTTGAAGGCATAGATTCAGAAACCCTGATCAAGGCCGCACTCAAATCCATGCTGTAACATGGAGCGGATAACTGAGGAATGAAGGTAAAGGCATGATAGAGGCCGACAGACTGATCCAACCCCAGAGCTCTCCTCAGGAGGAGCTTATCGATCGGGCGATGCGTCCCAAGTTGCTGGACGAGTACACAGGTCAGAATGAGGCTCGTGCTCAGCTCAAGGTGTTTATTCAAGCCGCCAAAAAACGCCAGGAAGCCTTGGATCACATGTTGATCTACGGCCCGCCGGGGCTTGGCAAGACCACCTTGGCAATGATAGTGGCCAATGAGATGGGGGTGAATATCAAGTCCACCTCGGGGCCTGTGCTGGAAAAAGCCGGCGATCTGGCGGCATTGCTGACCAATCTCGAGCCGGGCGATGTCCTGTTTATTGATGAAATTCACCGTCTCAGCCCAGTGGTGGAAGAAATTCTCTATCCGGCAATGGAAGACTATCAGCTGGATATCATGATAGGCGAGGGCCCGGCGGCCCGCTCCATCAAACTGGACTTGCCGCCATTTACCCTGGTGGGAGCCACCACCCGCGCCGGTGCGCTGACGTCTCCGTTAAGGGCTCGTTTCGGGATCCCGCTGAGGCTTGAGTTTTACAATGTCGATGACCTCAGCACCATAGTTGCCCGCTCTGCCAACATGTTGGAACTGCAGATGGACTCTGACGGCGCCAGGGAAATTGCCCGCCGAGCCCGCGGAACCCCACGGATCGCCAACCGCCTGCTCAGACGGGTGCGTGACTTTGCCGAGGTGAAACACGATGGCCGGATCACCAAGTTGGTGGCCGAGCAAGCGCTGGATATGCTGGATGTGGACGGCGAAGGCTTCGATTACATGGACCGCAAGTTGCTGCTGGCGATAATCGACAAGTTTATGGGGGGCCCAGTGGGACTCGACAACCTGGCGGCGGCTATAGGCGAAGAACGGGAAACCATAGAAGATGTGCTGGAGCCATTTCTGATTCAGCAAGGTTTTATCCAGCGTACTCCCAGGGGCAGGATAGCCACTGCCAGGGCCTACAGCCATTTTGAGATGATAAAGCCCGAATAAAGCACCGGCCAAAGTCCTAGGGCAGAATGGGAATAAAACAAAAAAGCGGCAGCTGAAAGGTTGCCGCTTTTTTTGTGATTTTGGAAAAACGCCGAGGCTAGGACAGCAAACTTTTCTTGATAAGCTCGGCCAGGCGCTCGGGCGCTTCCAAAGGCAACATATGGGTGGCGTCTTTCACCACTCTTAGTTGAGCACTCTCAACTAGGTTTGAGGTCTGCTCACTGACCAAGCGAAACAGTGCCCGGGTATCGCTGCCGTGGGCAATTATCAAGGTACAGGTTTGGGGGAGCCTGAAGGCTTTCAAGGCATCTTTTGTGATGGCAGGGCTCTCGGTTTGATTGAGCTGCATCGGCAAAGTATAAGCCAGCGCCAGTTGGGGCTTGCGAATATCCTCGGCCTGGCGGCTAAAGTAGCCGGGCTTACCGCCCGAGCCATCTATCAGGGCTTCAACAGCTGCAGCCAACTCGCCTTTGGCGACCCGTTCAAATATCGGCGCAAACATATTGTTGGCATCGTCCCCCCAGCTTTGCATCACTTGACCTTCGAGTGCCCCAGGGTAACCGGGTTCATAGAGAAATATCCCTGTGGGCATAACAGAATGCTTCAACAGCAGATTGAGGATCACATCGCTGCCATAAGACCAACCGGCGAGGTACAAAGCCTTCTTCTGCGGTAATTTGTTTATCTGTGTATACAGGTCATCGGCGTGGGTATTGAGGCCGAAACCGCCGTCCGTTTGGCCTGTGAAATGGCGTAAGTTGACAGGGATTATCTCAAACTCATTTTCAAGGTGGGGAAGATGCGGTTGCCACATCTCGGCATTGGCCAGCGCACCATGCACCAAAATCAGATAAGGGCGTTTATCTGAACCACTGTTTTCCATGTTTATTTTCCTTTTTGAACTTGGCTTTGCTAACCGGTGTAAACCACGCCGGCCAAGCAATAGAGCAGATACTGGATTGCAGACCTTAACCCAGCTCACTGCCCGAGCAATAACTCTCCCTCTATGGGGAAGAATTCGCTGGCAGCATTGATCAGAGCCAACGAAGTTAATTCGGGAACGGCGTAAACCTCAACCCGTTTACCTTTTTGACGTAGTTTTTCGGCCAACAGGGCAAAATCGCCGTCACCGGACAGCAGCACTATGGTGTCCACCACATCTGCATATTCCAGTGCATCTATGGTAATTCCCACATCCCAGTCGCCTTTGGCCGAGCCATCGGCGCGTTGGATAAAGGGTTTGAGTTTCACCTCAAAGCCGATGGCCCGCAGGATATTTTGAAATTCCCGTTGCTTCTTATCGCCCCTGTCTATGGCGTAGGCGAAGGCTTTAACCAGCTGCCGTTGACGGGTGACTTTGGACCAGAGCCGGTTGTAGTCAAGATTGCGCCCGAGCGCTTGCCTGGTGGTGTAGTAGACGTTTTGCACGTCAACCAGGATCAATACTCTGCCTCGCTGCTCACTCATAGCGGGTGTTCCTTCTCTTCAGGGCGCTAACTTTATCGGCAATCTGAGCCACTTTCAGGGTCTGAGGCCTGTCAGCTGCATGCTATATTCTCTGTGGCCTGTGTCGGCGCAGGTTTGTTCGCCAATAATCACAGCTCCCCTGCGTTGGTAAAAATCGACACTGGCCTGGTTGTCGCAGTAAACACTTAAGGTCAGTTGTTCTCTTTGCTGCCTGGCGTGCTCGAGTAAGCGACTGCCAATTCCTAATCCCTGCATCGCAGGTTTAACAAACAAAGCCGCCAGGCTGTTCTCGTAGAGAGAATAAAACCCCAGCACTTCGGCGCCATGCTGGTAGACATAGTTCTCGGCTGCTGGAATATAGACCCGGCGCATATTATCCAGTTGGGATTGCCAAAAATCTGCGGCGATAAAATCGTGTGCATCGATGGAGGCGGTCAACCAGATTTCCAATAGTGGATACATGTCTTCCTTGGCGAATGAACGGATCATATAACTTCCTTGTGGATTATTTTAATTGGTTACGGGATTAGGAGGCTTGCCGCCCCAATTGGCTAGCGGGCTCGGCAAATCCCTATGATGGGGGGCAGAATAGCAAACCGGGCAAGCTAAAAAAATGATAAATGGCTCAAAGCCTTACTTTTATTACTTTAATCCCGTCAACTTAGGTTGTGTCCCGTCAGTTGTTGGCAACTGAACCAGTATCGCAGGCAGAAACAGGTACTAGACAAAAATTTACACCGTTATTCTGACAGTTAACCGGCATAAGGAAAGTGCGAATAAGTCCTCATGGCACTCTGGCTTGCACAGCAATTGGCGTTCAAGGCATCTGACTGAAGGCATGC
>NZ_JAPEHY010000003.1:0-180074 GCF_028823715.1 Shewanella sp. K8 | reverse complement strand
GACCTGTACCTTGGCAAGGTACCGCTCTACCAACTGAGCTAATGTCGCATCACTTTTCTTGCTTCGTATTCAGAGCCAGCCCTGACCACGGATTGGCATTCTACGCTTTTAACCCCGACTGTCAACGAAGAATTAGTGCTTAACTGTTTGCTTGGACACTAAATAATCTTATCGAAACATTATTGTGCAATCGGGCACAAACTAGCACCGTTTAACCTGCTATCAGATCCTTCCAGGCGGCCTTGATATAACTGATCATCGACCAGAAGGTTAAGAAAGCCGCCACATACAGCAAGGCATAGGCGGTATAGATCATCCAGTCGCCCTGCTTCCAGATAAGGCCAATAATTGCCACCATCTGGGCTGCCGTCTTGTACTTGCCAATCCAGGATACCGCCACAGCGCCGCGTTTACCTATCTCGGCCATCCACTCACGCAGCGCCGATATCACCAGCTCACGCCCTATCATAAACAGCGCCGGCAAGGTCAGCCAGATGGTGTTGTAGTCTTCAACCAGCAGCACCAGGGCCGTGGTCACCATCAGCTTATCGGCCACAGGATCCAGGAAGGCACCAAAACGAGTGGACTGCTCCAGTTTACGGGCCGCATACCCATCCAAGGCGTCGGTAATGGCTGCAAGCCAGAAAACAAATGCAGCCATAAACGGCGCCCAACTGTACGGTAAGTAAAATACCAGAACAAAAACAGGCAGTAAGAACAGCCTAAACCAGGTAAGGGCGATGGGTATATTAAACGGCATGATAAAACCAAATAATCAAAAGCAGCGCCAATCTTGCCTGATTTTTACTACCCCCGCAATGCATCGTGTATCGTTTGAGCCATTTCTGGACTAATCCCGGGCACTTTTGCCAATTCCGCCACACTTGCCCCCTTCACCTGTTGCAATCCCCCCAGATATTGCAGCAAAGCCTTACGTCTTTTCGGGCCAATCCCCGGGATAGACTCAAGGCTTGAGGTGTTGCGGGTCTTTTGGCGTTTATTTCTATGACCAGTAATCGCAAACCTGTGGGATTCATCACGAATATGTTGAATAAGATGCAGCGCCGGTGAGTCATCCGGCAGTGAAAAGCTCTCTTCGGTATCACCGAAGATCAGGGTTTCCAACCCGGGTTTGCGGCTTTCACCTTTGGCGACCCCGATAAGCGTGGGTACGGCCTCTATGCCGACAAACTTTTCGTTGACCACTTCCTGAGCCATTCTGAGTTGCCCAAGGCCGCCATCGATAAAGACAATATCCGGGATCTTGCCCTGTGCATTGACTTTATCAAACCTGCGAGTCAAGGCCTGCTTCATCGCCGCATAATCATCACCGGGAGTAATGCCCTTGATGTTGTAGCGCCGATATTCGCTCTTGTCCGGCCCTTCACGATTGAACACCACGCAGGAGGCCACCGTGCTCTCCCCCATGGTATGACTGATATCGAAGCACTCCATACGTTTAATCGGGGTGCTTTGTTCAAGCGCCTCTTCAAGCAGCAGGAATCTCTGCTCCACCGTATTGCGGTGGGCCAGCTTGGTATTGACGGCATTGGTAGCATTGGTCTTGGCCAGGCGCAGATAACCGGCTCTATCCCCCCTGACCCGAGTGCGGATGGCCACTTTCTTGTTCAGCGCTTCCATCAACACCTGCTCCAGCTCCTCCAGTTCCTCATAGCTGTCACTCAGGAGAATTTCCCGCGGGATAGTACGCTGAATATCGACATTGAGATAAAACTGCAGCATAAAGGCTCTGAGTACCTCAGCCATTTCGGTCTGCGCCGGCACGCTGGGATAGTAGCTGCGGCTACCGAAAATCTTGCCCTCGCGAATAAACAACAGGTGGAAACAGGCCACCCCTGAGGCGTAGTGCACCCCAATCACATCAAGATCACCATGGCTGGATGACACTTCCTGCTGCTCGGCCACTCGTCTGAGCGCCATGATCTGATCCCGATAGCGTGCCGCCTGCTCGTAGGCCATGGACTCGGCCGCCTGCTCCATTTTCTTGACCAAGGCGCTGAGCACCTGTTGATCCTTGCCCTTGAGAAACAGGGTCGCCAACTTGACCTGCTCCAGATATTCCTCGTCCGAGACCTTGCCGACACAAGGGGCGCTGCAACGCTTGAGCTGGTATTGCAAACAGGGACGCGAACGCGCCTTGTAGTAGAGATCGTCACATTGACGAATAGGAAACAGTTTCTGCATCAAATGCAGGCTTTCACGCACCGCACCGCCATTGGGATAAGGGCCAAAATACTGCCCCTTCTCCCGTTGCGGCCCCCTGTGGTAGGCAAGCCTGGGGTGCCTGTGCTGGCTCAGCAAAATAAAGGGGTAAGACTTGTCATCCCTGAGCAGCACATTGTATTTCGGCAAGTACTGCTTGATGTAATCGTTTTCCAGGATCAGAGCTTCGGTTTCACTGTGAGTCAGTGTCACATCGATATTGGCGATATGGGACACCAGCGCCTGAGTCTTCACATTAGGCAGATTCTTGCGAAAATAAGACGAGAGCCGTTTCTTGAGATCTTTGGCCTTGCCCACGTAAATCACGCTACCGCCGCTGTCATACATACGATAGACGCCCGGTGCTGAGGTCAGATTTTTAAGAAAAAGCTTGGGATTGAATTCCTGCGGCATGAACCCACTCTATGAATAACGGCTGAGGAGATAAAGATTTCAGGGACAGAAAACAACAAAGAAAGAGGGAGCCATGGCTCCCTGTGTAAATCAGAACTGCCCGGTGTCGAGCATTTTATATCGAATCGCCAATCGGGTCAGCTCTACATCGCCGCTGATCCCCAGTTTGGCAAACAAGCGATAGCGGTAGCTGTTAACCGTCTTGGGGCTGAGGTTCAGCTGCTCGGAGATATCATTGACCTTCTCACCATTGGTGATCATCATCATGATCTGCAATTCCCGCTCAGACAGCGACTTGAAGGGGTTTTCATCAGTCTGATCAAACTGACTCAAGGCCATCTGCTGGGCAATTTCCGGTGACAGATATCGCTGCCCGTGAGCGACCTGCCGAATGGCTTGGATCACCTCCGGCGGCTTGGCTCCCTTGGTCAAATAACCGGAAGCACCGGCCTGCATCACCTTGGTCGGGAAAGGGTCCTCTGAGTGAATAGTCAATACTATGATTCTGGCATGAGGTTGGTAACGCAGAATTTTACGGGTGGCCTCAAGCCCCCCTATTCCGGGCATATTCATATCCATCAAAATCACATCGGCTTCATTCTGCCTGCTCCACTGCACAGCAGCTTCGCCATCACCTGCTTCCCCTACAACTTTAATGCCTTTCTCATCTTCGAGGATCCGGCGGATCCCGGTTCTGACCAACTCATGGTCATCCACCAAATATACGGATATCAACTTCAACCCACCTTATTATTGTCGGCCTTTTCGTGTAGCCCTGATTCTTCGAAGCCTTTGGGATAATTTAGCCCATCTGCCGACAATAGAAAAGCTCAAGTTAACTTTATGATTATAAAAGAAACTCATTCTTATGTTGACTTGGATAAGGGATAAAGTGCAACAATCTTCCCTTTTGTTGCATAAAAATTCTCTTGCCAAGGCAATAAAATGCCAAAATCAGTGCAACAATGCCTTGGCCGAAAGACAAATAGGTTCTGGTCGACATTGAGCCGGTTAGGATTCAACCAACATATGTAAGTTCCGGCCAACCCGTTTCAGATCTCTCAGGGCCGCCGCTTCTGTAGCCATACGCAGCGGCCTTTGCGGAATTTTGATGGTATTGTGCAAAATATCCATGTCATCGCGCTGGGTATGGGTAAATTCGATAGTGCCATAGGGTGTCTTGAAAACTCCCTTTCGACCTGTGGTCATCACAGTAATGTAGCTGATAGGGATCTGCGAAATCGCACCGTATTCAGACAGGGCCGATTCCAGCGAAACATAGTTATACTCACCGCGCCGCAGTGCACAGGCGATATGCTCTACCGCGTAACTATCTCGCCGGCTCAGTGCAAACAGGTATACGCCGCGGCAGGGCCTTTCCAGGATCCCCTGCTTTATCAACCTAGGCAGGCTCTGCTTAAACGCTTCTGCCGTATCATCAAAAAATAGCCGCCTGAGATTCCCCTTGGTATAAACATAAATACCTTTACGATCAAAACTGTGCAGCCGTTGCAAAGCAGTACTGATATCCATAATCCAATCAAGTAGACATAAAAGTGCTTAATAGCATACCTAAATGTCCACTTAAAGCCTATTGGAGCGAGATGACCTCTCTGTCTGAATTGAGAGGAAAATTTATGGACTTGAAACTGTGTAGGCGAGCTCTAACACAGAACTGATTTTCCCAGTAGCAATCATTAAAACTGGGACACGGAAAAGCCCGCTTATTTGCACAAGCGGGTCTCTCAGAATAAGGCAGAGGTACAGAGATTTAAATCCTGCATAACTGCGCTATAAACCCTGTTACGCTTCAGTCAGAATGGCAACTAGCATGGGTAGATATGGAAATCAGGCATGAAAAAGCCCGCCTGTATGCACAAGCGGGCCTCCCTGAATATGGCAGAGGTGCAGAGATTTAAATCCTGCATAACGGCGCTATAAACCTGTTACGCTTCAGTCAGAATGACAACTAGCTTGGGTAGATATGGAAATCAGGCATGAAAAAACCCGCATGTTTGCACAAGCGGGCTTCTCTGAATATGGCGGAGGAGCAGGGATTTGAACCCTGGATGGGCTATAAACCCATGCCGGTTTTCAAGACCGGTGCATTCAACCACTCTGCCACCCCTCCGGAACGACGCAAATAGTATATCCAACAAAAAAGCGTGTAAACCTTTAATAAATCATTTTATTCCAACTGCTTATTCGTTAAACAAAGCGGCTTTTAGTTGAGCATATCAGGGCTATAAACTGTCCCAACCCCGTCAGATAGATCTGAGTATCGTTGATGTAGTCGTTGGACAAACAAGTGGATTGCCTACTCTATTGGCGACTTTAAGTCTATGACTGGCATAGGAACGGAAATACGAAAAGGCCCGCCTGTTTGCACAAGCGAGCCTATCTGAATGCGGCGGATGAGCAGGGATTTGAACCCTGCATAACGGCGCTATAAACCCTCAATACTCTAAGTGGTACCTGGCCAATAGCAATCATCAAAACCAAGTACGAAAAAGCCCGCCTGTTTGCACAAGTGGGACTATCTGAATGTGGCGGAGGTGCAAGGATTTGAACCCTGCATGACGGCGCTATAAACCCAGCAATTCTCCAAGTGGGGCCTGGCCAGTAGCAATCATCAAAACCAAGTACGAAAAAGCCCGCCTGTTTGCACAAGCGGGCCTCTCTGAATATGGCGGAGGTGCAGGGATTTGAACCCTGCATGACGGCGTTATAAACCCATCAATCCTCTAAGTGGTACCTAGCCAGTAGCAATCATCAAAACCAAATACGAAAAAGCCCGCCTGTTTGCACAAGCGGGCCTATCTGAATATAGCGGAGGAGCAGGGATTTGAACCCTGCATGACGGCGCTATAAACCCAGCAATACTCTAAGTGGTACCCGGCCAATAAATAGCAATCATCAAAACCAAATACGAAAAAGCCCGCCTGTTTTCACAAGCGGGCCTCTCTGAATGTGGCGGAGGAGCAGGGATTTGAACCCTGGATGGGCTATAAACCCATGCCGGTTTTCAAGACCGGTGCATTCAACCACTCTGCCACCCCTCCGGAACGGCGCAAATATTATAAGCTCACTAAGCCGTTGTAAACCCTTATTTCTAAAAATATGTTCATATGCCTAAATCTCAGCCATCCAAAAGATTCAAACGGAACTCATATCGAACAATAAAAGCCGCTCCAGAATGGAGATTTACCATGCCGCTCCGTCACCCCTGTGGTAAAATCAGCTTATCTTTAAATGACTTTGAGCCACAATGAAGCCTAGCTTGATCCCGGCCGGGGCCCTTACCCCTCAATACTCCAATCTGCAGCTTCCCACATCGAGCCAACTGACAGATCTATTACTTGGACAAGAAAGAGTCATAGACGCCTTTGGTCTGCTGCAAACCTTATCAGGACAACAGCTCTTCCTGGCAGACTTCCAGGGTATCCACCGCACTTGGCTGTTTGAAGCCCTGAGCGCCCAAAGCAAAATGCCGATGCAATATTTAAGCGGTCGCATCACCCGGGCGCAGCTACTCGGCTATCCGGATAGTCAACCATCAAGGCGACCGGGTGCCCTCACAAAGCCCGGACTACTTTTTATCTGCGCCGAGTCCTTGTGGAAACGTGAGCCTTTGTGGGAGCTATTGTTGGATGCCATCGAAAAAGGTGGCTTCGAGCTTCAGGGACAATGGCAGCCACTGCAAGCCAAAGTTGTATTGGTGGGCTCGAGTCTGCTCTACAGCGAGCTCAGGTACCATGAACGCAGATTCAGCGAATTGTTTGCCCTGCTTGGCGAGCTGGTATTTGAAATTGATTTGCAAAAGGTTACTGTCAATGCCTATGTAGCTTGGCTGGCAGAGCTGGCCAAGCTCAGTCATTGTCAACTGACCGAGTCGGCCTTACTGCCTCTGCTCAGGTACAGCAGTCGCCTGACAGAGCATCAGCAGCGCTTGAGCCTCGCCAGCGCAGATTTGGCACAAGTGTTCGCTGAAGCTGCTTTTTACAGCCAGGGGCAAGCGCTGGATGCCAACGCCATTGAACATGCCCTGGCACAACGTCAGCAGCGACATAACGCCCAAGAACAGCAGTCGGCACAAAATCTTGATGACGCCTTCATCTATTTGCCAACTGAGGGTGCTATGGTGGGGCAAATCAATGGCCTGACAGTGATAGACACCTTGGATTATTGCTACGGCGAGCCGGCCAGGATCACGGCATCAGTGCATTATGGTGATGGTGAAGTGGCTGATATTGAGCGGAAATCTGAGTTGGCGGGCAATATCCACGCCAAGGGAATGATGATCCTGTCCGCATGTCTCTATCGGGTATTTGGCCGCGACGCGCCCTTGCACCTCAATGCCAATATTGTATTTGAGCAGTCCTATCAGGAGATTGACGGTGACAGTGCCTCCTTGGCCGAATATTGCAGCCTGATCTCGGCGATAACCGAACAGCCGATAGACCAAGGACTGGCTGTAACAGGTGCGCTTGATCAGTTCGGCAACGTACAGGCCATCGGCGGTGTCAATGAGAAGATTGAGGGTTTCTTCAAGCTCTGCGCCAGGCGTGGCTTGACCGGCAGCCAAGGGGTGATTATGCCCAAGTCCAATGTGCAGCAACTCAACCTGGCACCCGAGATCATAGCGGCGGTAGAGCAAGGTCAATTCCTGCTCTACGAAATCACTCATGTCGACCAAGCTGTCACTCTGTTGATGGGGATAGAGGCCGGGGAAGCAGACGAAGACAACAACTTCCCCGAAGACACTTTATACGGCATGGTGCAACAACGACTGGACAAGTTGGCAGGCAATCTTGATGAAGAACCGGGCTATTTTGCGAGCTTGCTGGCAAGATTGCCATTTTTTCGCCAATAAGTAGCTGATCGGAGTTGTTTGGCTTACACCTGTTCGCTAATCTTGGCGGCACTTGATGAAGGATGTGGTAACAACAATGACTAAAGCAAACAGTTTCAACAAAGAAGAGCTCATCGCCTGCGGCCATGGTGAGATATTTGGCAAGAACTCCCCTCGCCTGCCCGTGGACAACATGTTGATGATCGACAGAGTCGTCACCATCAACGACAACGGCGGAGCCTTCGGTAAAGGTGAAATTGTTGCAGAACTGGATATCAACCCGGATCTCTGGTTCTTTGGCTGTCACTTTGTTGATGACCCTGTTATGCCAGGTTGTCTGGGACTGGATGCCATGTGGCAACTGGTTGGCTTTTTCCTTGCCTGGGAGGGCGCCGTGGGTAAAGGCCGTGCACTTGGTGTAGGCGAGGTCAAATTTACCGGCCAGGTGCTGCCAGGCGCCAAAAAGGTGACTTATAAGCTTAATATCAAGCGCACCATACACCGCAAACTGGTGATGGGTATTGCCGATGCGACTTTGGAAGTAGATGGCCGCGAGATCTACTCGGCCACGGATCTGAAAGTGGGTGTATTCAGCGATACCTCAACCTTCTAAAGCCATCGAATACAAGTAACAAGGTCGGCAATTGCCGACCTTGTTGTTTTCAGAGCGCTATAAAAATGCCCTCATCTGGGAGGGCAGTCTTGCTGAATTACTTATTGAACAGGCCGTTTATCCGGCCTTCTACCCCTTCGCGCCAGCCTCCTAGCCACTGGGAGCGAGAATCAAGATTCGAATAAGGACAAAGCTCCTTGGAGCGGCCGCCGACACCGGCTTGGAATCCCTTCGAAAAGGCTCGGTCTAAACGATCTCGTTTTTGTCTCTTCATGCAAGCGTCCTCTGTACTATTTTACATAGAAGCATCAGCTTCACTTGCTATGAATAGAACTTTTCAACGCCGAGATCAATCAAAAAATCGCCAATTATAGCGAAGAAATTTTAAACTATTGAGATCCTGATTAAAAAAAATCGGCGCCTTTTGGGCGCCGATCTCACAGGCTTAAACTAAGCTTAAATTTTGCGTCTGCGCCACCAGATCAGCGGCAGCAATGCCAACCAACCCAAACTGGCCGCACCGGAACGCTCAAACGGTTTATCGATATCACCGTCGTCCACCTGAGTACAGGCTTCACCACTGCCACTGGGCTTAAGAACAACCATACGCGGCAGATAAGAAGTCACTGGCTGACCGTTACCGTTAAGCTCAAACAGCGGCTTGCCGTTTTCACCAATCACCAAATTACCTTTTTCATCAAACTGGTAAGATGGCTTACGGATAAAGGCGGTACCTACTATGGTGCCTTCCTCATTGATGCTGTTGGCTTCCACCACCACTATGTCAGTGTTGTAGGTCAGGGTCTTGCCTGAGCCATCTTCAACACTCACTTCATGGCGTTTCCAGTTGCCTTCGGCATCTTTCTCATAGCCTTTGGACTCACAGGTCAGCAGCTTATTGAGATTACTGAACTCACCGGATTCTTTGTCAAACAGGAAACCCACCTTGGGTCTTGGTTTATCCTTGTCATGGGTAGACTCGATATAACCCACGACCTGACCTTTGTTGTTGATATCTCTGGGCTTGCTGGAGAGATCAGACATGGTGTTGTAGAAATCATTGGGGGTAACCGGCTTGGTCTCAGGGTTATTGGTATCATAGATAAAGAACTTATCGCGGATATAACCCTGAATGTACTTATTGTAGCTACCGACCAAGATCCCTGCATCATTGACATCATAGGCAATGGAGTTGCGCACATCATCATCGACAACCGGGATCCAATGGTACTTGTATTCACCATTGGCATCTTTACTCCAGTAGGCCGCATCCATTCTCAGGTTGTCTGAATCGTTATAACGATAAACATGGGAGCGTCCGGCAACAACTCCAGTGTTGTTCAGCCCCAGCCCCTGAGCGGTAAAGGTATAGTCTGAATCACCGGGAGTCAGACCAAGTGGCAGCTCAGTGCCGGTAACCGCGCCATTGTCATACTGCCAGACATAGGCACGCATCTGGTACTGAATATTGCGGGTGTTGTTGGCGTTGGGATATTTTTCCCGCTGCAAGCACACATCCAGCGGCAGCGTGTTGTCGTCACTGAGGCAAGCCGCGGCCCGTTCTGCGCCATAGTTGCTGATGGCGGTACTGGCATAGCCGGCAACCAGGTTATTGCTGTTGATGGCTGATGCCATTGACCAACCGCCGAGCTCGGCCGTCTTGTCGTCCTTGGTATAAGTGGTATAAGGCGGCAACAGCGGCACTTCAGTGCTGCCGTCTTTAACAAAACCGCGCTGCTCGAAGTCACGGTAATACCAGTACTCCTGCCCTTCGGTTTCTCCGGTGTAGTCGACTTTCTTCTCTTTACCTGTCATGGCACCGACACGAATACCGGCGTCATTGACGTCATAGAAGAAACTGTCAACCGAATTGACACTGGCCGGATCGGCAGGGTCGGTATCCGCAGGCGGCGTGCTACCGTTTACACTCTCGAAATTGGGGGTCCAGGGACTGGCAGGATCGTTTTCCTGAGAGTTGAAGGTGAAGTTATTGGCAATGATGGGATCATTGATGGAATAGGTGATCTTTTCCTCTGGGGCGATACCATCTTCAATGTCGATAATGCCGTCATCATTATCCACATCCGAGGTGCTGAGCTTTTTCTTGCCCTTGGCCACACCTATGGCTTCATTATTGGCATTAACGCCCATACCATAACCAGTACGAGTATCGGTCAGGTTACCTTTGAGATCATATTCATCCAGGTTGACGACTTCATAGACAGGGGCCGCCTGCGATACCTGTAATACACTGATAACCCCCATGGCCACCAATGACAGCGCACTATTCAACTTCATTAATTTGATTCCCATTTAATTTTTTGAGCTTACTTCATTGACTCGAGTTCTTCCCAACGCTCGAAGTAAGCCTCCAGTTGCTGTTCTTTCTCTGCCAACTGTTGCAATTCGCTGCTCACAATAGCTTGATCCTGCGAATAAAAGTCCGGCTGATTGACACGCTCCTGCAGCTGTTCCAACTCCTGCTCCAGAGTTTCCATCAAGGCAGGTAAAGCATCCAACTCACGTTGAAGCTTATAGGAAAGCTTTTTGGCTGTCTTGGGTTCTGCGGCTTTTTGCGGCGCAACCTCCTGTTTGACAGGCTTAGCTGCCTCAGGTTCCTCAGCGTCGCGATAGAAACGTGCCCCTTGGGCAACCGCATCCTGATAGCCGCCGACATATTCACTCCAACGGCCGTTGCCACTGAACCACCAGGAACTGGTGACTGTATTATCAATAAAGGCCCGGTCATGACTGACAAGCAGCAGAGTACCTTCATATTCAGTGAGCAGAGACTCTAGCAATTCCAGTGTCTCTATATCAAGATCATTTGTCGGTTCATCAAGAATGATAAGGTTGGCCGGCCTAAGCAGCAGTCTGGCTAGTAGCAAGCGGTTTTTCTCACCGCCGCTGAGCGCCTTGACCGGTGTACGGGCCCGCATGGGCGAAAACAAAAAGTCCTGCAGATAACTGAGGATATGCCTGTCTTTGCCGTTGACAGTAACTGTGCTCTTACCCTCGCCGACGTTTTCTTCAACCGTCTTCTCCGGATCCAAGGCTTCGCGGTATTGGTCAAAGTAGGCAACTTCCAGCTTGGTACCCGTCTTGATTTCACCACTCTGCGGCGCCAACTGACCTATCAACAACTTGATAAGCGTGGATTTACCGCAACCGTTGGGGCCAATCAGTGCGATGCGATCGCCGCGCATCACATTGGTGGAAAAGTCCCGCACCAGGTCCTTATCTGCCAGGTTGTAATTGAGATCCTGCACCTCAAACACCAACTTGCCACTGCGATCGGCTTCAGACACCTGCATTCTGGCATTGCCCTGGCGTTCCAGCCGGGCCCGGCGCTCCATTCTCAAGGCCTTGAGGGCCCTCACCCGGCCTTCATTACGGGTACGGCGAGCCTTGATCCCCTGACGGATCCACATCTCTTCCTCGGCGAGTTTCTTGTCGAAATGCGCATTTTGTTCGGCCTCAACCCTGAGCCACTCCTGCTTACCATCGAGATAACTCTGGTAATCACCGGGCCAGGAGGTAACCACTCCGCGGTCCAAATCGACTATGCGGGTGGCTATCTTCTGAATAAAGCCACGGTCGTGACTGATAAAGGCGATGGCGCCCTTATATCCCAACAGAAACTGTTCCAGCCATTCTATGGTGTCGATATCCAGGTGGTTGGTAGGCTCATCAAGCAGTAACAAATCCGGCTCGCTCACCAAGGCTCTGGCCAGGGCGACTTTTCGTTGCCAGCCGCCGGAGAGTTCAGACAGAGGTTTATCCGGGTCCAACCCCAGCAGCCGACAGTTTTGCTGAATACGGTTGTCGAGCTGCCAACCATCGAAGTGATCCAACTTGGATTGCAACCGCTCGAGGTTTTTCAGCATTTTGTCGAGCGCTTCACCCTGGGCCTTGGCCATAGACTGCGACAGCTGATGGTATTCTTCGAGCAGTTGGCCCACATCGGCCAGACCTGCGGCAATATAAGAATAGACAGTGCCCTGTTCCGCTTTGGGTGGGTCCTGTTGCAGGCGGCTGACTTTAACATCGGTGGCGATATTGAACTCACCATCATCGAGCAGGACTTCTCCTGCCAACACCTTCAACAGACTGGATTTGCCGGCGCCATTACGGCCGACAATACAGACCCGCTCGCCGGCTTCAATACTGAAATCTGCCTGCTGCAGCAGAGGGGTATAACCATAGGCAAGCGAGCCACTATTGATACGAACCAGACTCACATTATGCTCCTGTAAAGCGTTTTACTTGCTGTTCATCGAAGGGCCAACAGAGCTCTTCACCCTGGCAGTTGGCCAGCACAGGAATAAGCACTCCATAGCGCTCGGCAAGCGTTTCTTGCTCGCAAATATCCTGGGTGCGATAACGAATATTCAGGCCATCGAGCAAGGTCATGGCCAACTCACACAGATGGCAACCATCTGTGTGGTATAGGGTCAATGGCGCCTCAGGCATGGGTTATCAACCAGGTATTATGAATATGCGGATTGCGCTTGTAATCCATTGGCAGCATCTGGGCATCCATATTGGTGACTGACATGCCCTGAGCCGCCATGGCCTCGCTATCCATTTTGAACTTACGTTTATTGTTGGAAAAGATTATCTCTCCGCCCGGATTGAGCAGCTTGAATAGATCAGACAACAACTTGACGTGATCGCGCTGCACATCGAATGAGTCTTCCATCCGCTTGGAGTTGGAGAAGGTTGGCGGATCGATAAAGATAAGATCGAACTTACGGTCACAATCGCGGATCCATTGCAGGCAGTCGCCCTGCTCGAAACGATACTGTTTGCCAATCAAACCATTGAGCACAAAGTTATCCTTGGCCCAGTTAAGGTAAGTGTTGGACATATCCACAGTCGTGACCGACTTGGCACCGCCAAGCCCGGCGTGAACCGACGCAGTTCCCGTATAGGCGAACAGGTTGAGTACGTCACGGCCATTGGCTTTACTGCCCACCAGTTTGCGAATAAGCCTGTGATCGAGAAACAACCCGGTATCCAGATAATCGGTCAGGTTGAGTTTGAAACGGGCACCGTACTCCTGGGTAACCAGCTCCAGCTTTTCTTTGTCGAGCCGCTGATACTGATTTGTACCCTTCTGCCGCTCGCGGGTCTTGAGGATGATCTTGTCCGGCTGAACACCTATGGCACCGGGCAAAGACAGAAGCACATCGGTCAAACGTCGCTTGCTGACGGCTTCAGGTATGCTGGCGGGCGCTGCATACTCTTGGATCACCACATAATCCAGATACTTGTCGATGGCGACATTGTACTCGGGGATATCTGCATCATAGAGGCGATAACTGTCGATTCCCTCTTTACGGGCCCACTTATCCAGCTGTTTCAGATTCTTTTTCACCCGGTTGGCAAATGCACTGGCGATGTCACTGACCTCAGCCCCTGACTGCTCGGCCGCTACAGCCGCCCTGCGGGTAGAGTTGGCATGCAGGGTATAGAGATTAAAGGCGCACTCCAGTGCCCCGTTGAACATCTTCATCTGCTTATCGGCCTTGAGCTTAAGCGATGAGATCAATTCGATATCACTGCAAAGCAAGGCCACTTGCCAGCCACCGAACTCACGCTTGAGCTTGTCGCCAAACTGATAGTAAAGCTGCAACAAAGAGGAGACATTGCCCAAACGCTCGCCGTAGGGCGGGTTGGAGATCAACAAACCTTTGTCCAGCGGTGGCGTGATATTGAGAGCATTGGCAACACTGAACTCAATCAGGTGACTGACACCGGCGCTCTTGGCATTACGTTTGGCCAGCGCCACCATGCGCGAGTCTATGTCCGAGCCGAAGAACTTCACATCACAACGGTTCTTGCCTATGCTGGCCCGCGCCTTGGCTTCCTCGACTATGCTTTGCCAAAGTTTGGCGTCATGGCGATACCAGTGCTCAAAGCCAAAGCGACTGCGTTGCAGCCCCGGGGCCATATCGGCCGCTATCATAGCCGCCTCAATCAACACTGTGCCGCTGCCACAAAATGGGTCCAGCAAAGGCGTTTGTTTATCCCATTGGGCCCTGGCTAACATGTTGGCGGCAAGGTTCTCTTTTAATGGCGCCTCACCGGTACCGCTGCGATAGCCACGTTGATGCAGCGCCGGACCGGAGAAGTTCAGCGCTATGGTTACCTGGCCGTTACGGTAGTGGGCATCGATTTTGAAGTCGGCATCGACACGTTGCACATTGGGGCGGTTGAGATCGTCTTCGCGGAAGCGATCCACTACAGCATCTTTAATCTTGAGGGCGCCGAACTGGGTGTTCTTGATAAAACCGCCCATGCCGTGAAAGTCGATACTAAAGGTACAACGGTTATCAAAGTGGCTCGGCCAATCGATACAGAAGGCCGCATTATAAAGCTGTTCGGCGGAATCACAGGGACCGCGATGCAATATAAGCAAAATACGGCTTGCCAGTCTGGTCCAAAGGGTAATGCGGTATGCCAGCTCCAGTGGACAGGAGAAATAAACCCCGGCCAGGCTTTCCTTGACCTCAAGCGCACCAAACTCGCGCAGTTCCTGCGCCAAAGCATATTCAAACCCCTTGGGGGCCGCCGCAAAAAAATTCAACATGAACAAACCAGATAGCAAAGCAAAAATGAATGGCGCATTATACCCTTTGATTAAGGTAAAAGATAAAAACTTCCGTTTTCAGGACCGCTTTTCTTGGTCAATCCTGCCGAATTGTTGGAGTTGTGACCGATACGTTTAATCTCCGTGCACGGATGAATTAAATTTGAACACTCAATGGCATTTTGATGATTTGTCCTTGCATTGCCGCCCCTTGGCCGTTATAGTCCACCCCGCTTTAACGGACGCGGGATGGAGCAGCATGGTAGCTCGTCGGGCTCATAACCCGAAGGTCGTCGGGCTCATAACCCGAAGGTCGTCGGTTCAAATCCGGCTCCCGCAACCAATTCCTTTCTAAAGAACCAACTCCTCTTATTAACTAAATTTGAATGATGAGCATAGCAAGAGCTTATCGCGATCGGCTTGTTCTCGTGTCGCAGGAAATTGTAAATGCTTCCCCTCCTCTTGCTTCAAGCTCAAAATATCAACCTTTGTCATAACCACCAATTCCTTGGGCACATGATTCTTACCCAAGCCTGCAAGCAACAGGCAGCACTTTGCCGATAGTACATAAAAGAAAAGCCACTCTGTGAGTGGCTTTATCTGTGTTCTATTTCAATAAATCGGCGGCATACCTTCCGGACGAGTGCGCAGTACCTTAAGAAACCACATGTACTGCTCAGGATAGGCGTTGATCACCTGCTCCACCGCCTTATTCAGCGCCTTGGCTTCATTTTCCTTGCCCTGCATCGACTCGGGATCAATTGCCGGCATAACAGTCAAACGAAAACACCTGGCTTGCTCGTCGTAGCCAATCTTCACCGGCATTACTTGGGCGTTACCTGCTTGTGCCAGGCGGCCAACCACTGGCAATGTGGCCTTGACTGTTCCTAAAAATGGTGCAAATACGCTCTGCTCCGGTCCCAAGTCTTCATCCGGCAAATAGAAGAAACTGTTACCCTGTTTCAGCTCAGCCAACAAGGCCCGGATCCCAGCTTCACGCATATAGATATTGCCGCCTTGAGAGCTGCGCATCCGGTTATTGAACCAGTTGAACAATTCATTTCGATGCGCCTTGGCCATGGAGACCATGGGCAAATCCAAATTCAGCCTCAAACCGGCATACTCTATGCCCCACACATGGGGCATGATAAAGATAATCGGCTGCCCTGCTTCACGGGCAGCGGCAATATGCTCTTCTCCCTCAACCTTGACTCTTTTGCGTATATAGGAGCTCGGCATCAAGATAAGCTCAGATTGGGCCAGCAAGGTCATCACAAAAGCTTCGGTGTTGCGCTCCAGCAACTGCTCGATTTCCGATTCACTCTTATCGGGGAAACAGGCTTTGAGATTGGCTCTGGCCACCTTAATGGGCTTATGGGCTATACGCCTGACCAAACGTGACAAACCGCGAGCGATAGGATCGCGAATAATGGCGGGCAAGAGACCAAAGAGAACCAGTACGCCTATCGCCAACCAACTGCCCCAAAATCTCGGATGCAACAATGACCAACGGAAGCGCCTATCGAAGTATTTGCCTTTCTTAGGCTTGGAAGGTGTATTTGACAAGGTTTAACCCCTGGGTGTAATTCCAATGCAATGCCAAACCAGGCATTAAAAATGCGATACAGCATAGTAGAAGTGTTTTCTACAGACACAAACAGGGAAGCCACTCACAGGAGCGGCTTCCCTGTTCTGAATTACTGACCGAGCAGTTATTTGCCTTTGTTAGCGGCTTCTACGCGACTCTTCAGCTTCTGTCCCGGACGGAATGTCACCACCCGACGGGCAGAAATTGGAATGTCCTGACCTGTTTTGGGATTCCTTCCCGGTCTTTGATTCTTATCCCTAAGATCAAAGTTGCCAAAGCCAGATAACTTGACCTGCTCACCATTTTCAAGCGCAGTTCGGATCTCTTCGAAAAACGCTTCAACCATCTCTTTGGCTACCCGCTTGTTAATGCCAAGCGTTTCAAAAAGATGCTCTGCCATTTCGGCCTTGGTAAGTGCCATACTTTAATCCCTCAACGATGCGTTGAACTCGGACTTGAGTGCAGAAACCACTGTATCAACCATCTCAGCTATCTCTTTTTCCTCAAGTGTACGAGTGTTATCTTGTAACGTAAGTGCGATCGCCAGACTCTTTTTGCCCTGCTCTACACCTTTACCTCGGTATACATCGAACAAGTTTAAGCCAACCAACTGATTTTCGCCAACTTTTCTTATCAGCGTCATCACGTCACCTGCGGCGACTTCTTCATCAACCACTATGGCGATATCGCGGCGATTGGCTGGAAACTTAGACACAGCCTGGGCTTGCGGTAATTTAGCCTGCAGCAAGGCATCCAATTCCAGCTCAAAAACTATGGTTTTGCCATTCAGCCCAAAAGGCTTCTCGAGGCTGGGATGGACTGCACCTATATACCCTATGACCCGATCATTTCTCAATATTTCAGCACATTGCCCCGGATGCATAGCCGGATGCTGCGCTCCTTTAAAACTAAATTCAGCTTCGGAAACTGTCAAGCCAATAATGGCCTCTAAATCACCTTTAAGATCGAAGAAATCAACGGTTTTCGACTCCATGCTCCAGTGTTCGTCACTCTGGGGACCGGCGATCACCGCACCCAGCATGGCTTGTTGTCTTACGCTGGATTCTGCTTGTGCATCAGGAATAAAGCGTAAACCAGTCTCAAACAGGCGTACACGAGTCTGTTGACGGGCCTGGTTATAACCCACAGCATTCAGCAATCCGGTGAACATAGACAGGCGCATAGCCGACATTTCACTGGAAATCGGGTTAGGCAGTACCATGGCTTCGCTGTCAGGATGCACCAGTTTTTGCAGCTTGGGATCGACAAAACTATAGGTGACAGCTTCCTGGAAACCTCGGGCCACCAACATAGCCCTCACCCGGCTAAGCTTCAGATCCGACTCTTTATGATCTGTCATAGAGAGGTGTGCCAGCGGGGCTGTGTTCGGGATGTTGTTATAGCCGTAAATTCGGGCAACTTCTTCGATAAGATCTTCTTCAATTGCCATGTCGAAGCGGTAAGTGGCGGTTTTCACCTGCCAGTCGCTGCCCTGCTTTTCAACCTGGAAGCCCAAACGGGTCAGGATCTCTTCCACATCGGCATCACTAATCTGATGACCAAGCAGTTTGTCCAGCTTGCTGCGGCGCAGTTTAATGTCGGCAGCCTTTGGCAGATGCGCTTCGCTCTTGGCCTCAACCACAGGGCCGGCTTCGCCGCCACAGATATCCAGCACCAGGCGGGTAGCTCTGTCCATAGCCTTATGCTGCAGCTCTGGGTCAACGCCGCGCTCAAAACGATGCGAAGAGTCGGTGTGCAGTCCAAGGCGACGGGCCTTACCCATGATGGCCAAAGGCGCGAAGAACGCACACTCCAGCATAATATCGCGGGTTTGCTCACTGACGCCGGAAGCCTCACCACCGAATACACCAGCCAGGGCCAATGCCTGGCTGTTATCGGCAATCACCAGGGTATCGGCTGGCACAATAATTTCGTTGCCATCGAGCAGAGTCAGCTTCTCTTCACCGTTACCCAGACGCACCTTGATGCCACCGTCAATCTTGTCCAGATCAAAAGCATGCATAGGTTGACCGAATTCAACCAATACATAGTTGGTGATGTCCACGATAGGATCTATCGAGCGAATACCGCTGCGGCGCAGTTTCTCCACCATCCAGTCAGGCGTTTGCGCCTTGACATTGACATTGCTGACCACCCGGCCCAGATATCTCGGGCAAGCTTCCGGGTTGGCCACGTCAATTTCAACTCTACGCTCACTACTGACGTTGGCAGCTTCCCAGCTTGGCTCGGTCACGTTAAGACGGTTGAGCACGCCCACTTCGCGGGCCAGCCCCACCATACCCAGGCAATCTGCACGGTTGGCGGTCAGATCCACATCGATAATCACATCATTAAGCTGCAGATATTCACGAATATCGGTACCGATAGGAGCATCCAGCGGCAGCTCAATAATGCCGTCGCTCTCAATCTCTATGCCCAACTCGCCATAAGAGCACAGCATGCCGTGTGAAGGCTGTCCACGCAGTTTGGCTTTCTTGATTTTGAAGTCACCGGGCAGCACGGCACCGACAACGGCCACAGCAACCTTGAGTCCCTGACGGCAGTTGGGTGCGCCGCAGACGATATCCAACAGCTCTTCGCCGCCGACATTGACCTTGGTGACCCTTAGCTTGTCGGCATCGGGGTGTTGACCACATTCAACCACTTCACCCACTACCACGCCGGAAAAGTCACCGGCAACGGCAATGACGTCATCCACTTCCAGGCCGGCCATGGTGATTTGGTGAGTTAATTCGTCACGGCTAATCGCAGGGTTAACCCACTCACGAAGCCAGGATTCACTGAATTTCATAATACTAAAGCTCCGTTATTTGAATTGCTTGAGAAAACGTAAGTCGTTTTCGAAGAAGGCGCGCAGGTCGTTGACACCATAACGCAACATGGCCAGACGCTCGACGCCCATACCAAAAGCAAAACCGGAGTATTTATCAGGATCGATTCCCACACCGCGCAGCACATTAGGGTGAACCATGCCGCAGCCGAGTACTTCCAGCCAGCCGTTCTTGCCTTTCACATCCACTTCGGCAGAAGGCTCGGTAAAGGGGAAGTAAGAAGGACGGAAACGTATCTCCAGATCCTCTTCAAAGAAGTTACGCAGGAAGTCGTGCAAAATGCCTTTCAGTTCGGCAAAGTTAACATTCTCATCGACCAGCAGGCCTTCCACCTGATGGAACATAGGCGTGTGAGTCATATCGTAGTCATTACGATAAACACGACCGGGAGAGATAATCCGCAAAGGTGGCTTTTCCACTTCCATAGTGCGAATTTGCACCCCTGAAGTCTGGGTACGCAGCACTAACTTGGGATTGAAGTAGAAAGTATCATGCCCCGCACGTGCAGGATGATGCTCGGGCATATTCAAGGCATCGAAGTTGTGATAATCGTCTTCGATTTCCGGCCCCTGTTTGACACTGAAGCCCAACTCACCAAAGAAGCTCTCAATCCGTTCAATGGTTCGGGTTACCGGATGCAAACCACCATTGTCCAGGCGACGCCCCGGCAGGGTGACATCGATTTTCTCAGCCTGGAGCTTCTGCTCCAACTCGGCTGCTTTCAGCCCTTCAATTCGCTGACTGAGGAACTGCTGTACCTTTTGCTTGGCTTCATTGACCTTCTGGCCGAAGGCGGGCTTTTCTTGTGGACTCAGGGTCGCCATCAACTTCATCATGTCGGTGATCTTGCCCTTCTTGCCAAGATAATCGACGCGGATGTCATCGAGGATTTTCAGATCACTGGCCCCTTCGATGGCGGCTAAGGCCTGTTCTACGATCTCAGTTAACTGCTGCATCTTCTCTTCCAGTGCATGCCGGCCCGTAGGCGGCGATTTTGGTGTCTGTTTGAATTAAAACAGTAAAAGAGTGAAATTTTACGTTAGCTACAGGTCTTTGACCAGTGGTGTGAGGCATTTTAGCAAATGAATTGCCTACAAAAAGTGCTTTTTTTAACCATTGATGCCCTGAGCAAGACGAGTTGTGGTGTCCGAGGATAGAAAGTGGGCAACAATGCAGGAAAAGCACAGTACCCAAGCACGTCTGTGATAAGCTCGCCCCACAGTCAATTCCTCTTTGCAAGTCAGTGTCAACAGATAGTAAAAAGCCAGTAGCTCAGAAAGCGACGACAAAAATTCAGGTAGAAGATACCGCCAAGGCAGGCATTCGCCTACGTGATTATCAGCAGCAAGCCGTGGATGCCGCTGTGCGCTATTTCCGCGCTCAGTCAGGCTCGGCTGTGATAGTGCTGCCCACAGGCGCCGGCAAGAGTTTGGTGATTGCTGAACTGGCCCGTATCGCCAAAGGCAAAGTACTGGTACTGACCCATGTTAAAGAGCTGGTCGCCCAAAACGCCGAAAAAGTTGCCCTGTTGACTGATGAAGCCAGTATCTACTCGGCCGGCCTGAGGCAAAAGCTCACCCAAGGCAAAACCGTTGTCGCCAGCGTGCAATCCGCCGGGCGCAACCTGGAAGCCTTTGACAGCCACTACTCCCTGGTGGTCATAGACGAGTGCCACAGAGTGAGCCTTGAGCAGGACAGCCAGTATCAGCAACTGCTTGAACACCTCAAATCCCACAACCCCAAACTTAAGCTGCTGGGGTTGACGGCCACCCCTTATCGCCTTGGACTGGGTTTTATTTATCGCCGCCACTATCACGGCCGGGTTGGTAATCCCGACCGAGGGATTTTCGATGACTGCATCTTTGAGTTGCCCTTAAGGCCCCTAATTAAACAAGGCTATCTGACGCCGCCCAGGCTTTACGATGGCCTGAGCGCTCAGTATGACTTCAGCAGCCTGCCGAGCAACAGCAATGGGGAATATGATGAGGCTAAGGTCGATGCCCTGCTCAGTCACAGTGGCCGTGCGACCAAGGCCATTGTTAACCAGCTAAGGCAACTGGCCAACACCCGCAAGGGAGTGATTATTTTTGCCGCCACTGTGCGTCACGCCGAAGAAGTGCTAACGCTACTGGCTGACGAACAGGCAGCGCTCATCACCGCGACCACAGAGATGCAACAAAGGGATACCGTCATCCGCGCCTTTAAAGCCCAGGAACTTAAGTTTCTGGTCAATGTGGCCGTACTCACAACAGGGTTTGATGCGCCCCATGTAGACCTTATTGCCATCATGCGGCCCACGGCATCTGTGAGCCTGTTTCAACAGATGGTTGGCCGCGGGCTGAGGCTAGCCGAAGGCAAACAGGACTGCCTGGTCATAGATTATGCCGCCAGCGGCTTTGACCTGTTCTATCCCGAGGTCGGCACTCCCAAGCCCGCGGCAAACTCGGTGCCGGTACAGGTTCCCTGCCCCGAGTGCGGTTTTGCCAATATCTTCTGGGGCAAGACGGATGAGGATGGCGACATCATCGAACACTTCGGCCGCCGCTGCCAGGGACTGTTGCAGGACAATAGTCAATGCAGTTATCGCTATCGCGCCAAGTCATGCCCGGATTGCGGCGCCGAAAACGATATCGCAGCCAAGATTTGCCATCAATGCCAATCGACTCTGGTCGACCCGGACAAACGCCTCAAAGAGGTGTTGTCAAAACAACATCATCATCTGTTCAAGGTACAGCAAATGTTGCTGCACGCCGAAGAGGGGCGTCTCAGAGTTCAGTATCTGGATTATGACGGCAATGACTTCAACCAGTATTTTAAAATGGAGACCAGTGCTCAACGCCGGGCACTGTTTGCTTGTTTTATTCATCCCCACAGCAAAACACCTGGGCTGAAACTGCCGAAATACAGTCAACCACAACAACTGGTCGACGATGCTGCGCGGTTTCGGGCGCCGGATATGCTGCTGCTGAAAAAACAGGCGCGGCGCTGGGATTTATTGCAAACTTTCTTTGATTATCAAGGCAGGTTTCAAACCGAAAAATCATTCCTGGGATCAAGCGACTTAGCATAGGTCTTTAAGCTGTGGTATAACTGCTGCAAATCAAGTCCATGGGAGTCAATATGTTTGTAGTTATTTTCGGTCGTCCAGGTTGCCCATATTGTGTGCGTGCAGTGCAGCTTTCTGAGCAACTGGCTGAAAAGCGTGATGATTTCAAATTTAAGTATGTCGATATTCACGCCGAAGGCATCACCAAGGCCGATCTGGAAAAAACCGTAGGCAAGCCGGTTGAAACAGTGCCGCAAATTTTCGTCGACAAAGAGCACGTCGGCGGCTGCACTGAATTTGAAGCTTATGTCAGAGAAAACAACCTGCTCTGAAGCAAGCCTCCTTCTCGACGCTAAGGCACCCAAAGGGTGCCTTTTCTTATATCCCCAGTCCGGATTGCATATCTCTGCCCGGTTTCGCGCTCAGCCCAACTGCAAACCCTGCGCGCTCATTCAGCACGAGTGCCCCCACTAACTATTAGGTGCCCTTAGAAAAATGGCGGCTTTTCTCAAGAGGTTGTATTATGTAACAGCTTGAAAAGCTTATTACTGAGGATATATGCAAGGGAACCAGGCAAAGCAACAATCCAACCGATTACCTTGGCTTCCCGGCTGGCTGAAACGCTTGCCGGTCAAGTTTGCCCTCAGTCAGTTACTCATCAGCGCCCTCATTGTCATCAGCACTGTGCTGGTATTGCTCAGCATTCAACGTAACCAGTTGCTCAGTCAACAAAGAGCATTGAACCAAAGTTATGGTCAAGTCGTTACCGCAAGACTGCAGGAAGTGACCTCTCAGATAGAAAGCCTGGTCAGTACCATGGCGAATCTTGGTGCCCTTTACCGCAGCAATGGCACAGCGCTCAAGGCCAGTATCGAGTCGGTGCTGGAATTGGAAACCCAGAAAGAGATGATCACCGGCGGCGGGATCTGGCCTGAACCCCGAGCCTTTGAACCCGGGCGGATCCTCGACAGCCTCTTTTGGTATCGCGACAGCTACGGCAAACTGCAGCAACTTAACAGCTATAACGAGCAGCCACAGCAACGCTACCACAACGAAGACTGGTATAAACCCACCCGCTTTTTTCCGGCCGACAGAACCTTCTGGTCCAGCGCCTATCGCGATCCCTACACGGCCGAAGCCATGGTCACTGCCTCTGTCCCTATCTGGCAGGATCATGAGTTTATCGGTGCCGCCACAGTGGACATCAGCCTTGGTGGCCTTAATCGTTTCTTCAGAGGCGCCCTCAAAGATCTCAGCGGTTATGTGTTTGCCCTCGACTACCGCAACCATCTGCTCGCCTCTCCCTGGGAAGATGAGTTGCTGGACAGCACGCTGGAAAAGCCGCTGAGTCTGGATAATTTTCAACGCCTTGAACGCCTGTTCCCCGAGTTTCAATCTGTTGGTGAAGCACTGCGCAGCGCCGATCAGGTGCTTATTCAGGAGGCCAATCAACATAAGGCCTTCAGCAGTCAACAGCTCAAAAGCCTGATGGGCGAGCGTGATGAAATCGAGGCGGCACTGCTTGCCACCATAATCAACAACTCTGCCAGAGAATGGCCGGCCAATGCCAAGCTGCTGCTGACCCAAGAACTGACCCGAGATCCCTTGCTCAACGAGCCAGCGCTGGTTTCGGTATTTTTGATGCCCAAGACCTATTGGAAAATAGTGATAGTCACACCGCTGTCATCCCTCAAAGAGGACGCGACATTGATTGCCGGCAAAGTCGGCATCTACCTGGTGGCGATCCAGTTGCTGGCACTGCTGCTGTTATTTCTGGTGCAGCACAGATTGTTTATCAAACCTATCAGCCGCATGGTGGCAGCGCTCAGGGAAAACAACCCTGCCCGGCTGGAGTTGGACGCCAGAGACAGAGAAGATGAACTGGGGATGCTGGCCGGCAGTTTTATCTCCCGCACCCGTCAGTTGGAAACGGCGATGGCCAGCCTGGATGCCAGTAACCTGGCGCTGGAGCAGCAACTGGAGGTGCAACATAACGCCCAACAAATTCTCAAAACACGTACCGAGCAGCTCAATGCATTGATGAATCATTCACAGAACATCATCTACATCAAAGATTTAACCGGGCAATATACGCTGGTCAACGACAAGTATTGCGAAATTACCGCCCACGAACGGGCGCAGTTTATCGGTGCGGATGACAATCAGGTCTTCCCTCTCGGCCTGGCACAAATTTACCAAGCCAACGATCAAAGGGTTGTCAGTAACCAAAGCCCCTTCTGCTCCGAAGAACCCATTGCCACCCCTCTGGGGGATGTCCTGTATCAGGTAACCCGCTTCCCCATCCGCGACGAATTTGGCGAACTGTGTGGCATAGGGGCAATTGCATTCGATCTTTCCAGTCACAAACGCCAGGAACAGCAGTTGGGGCAAGCCCTGGAGTTACAGGCCGATATCAATAAACGCAACAGCCGTACCCTGCAACAACAGCAGCTACAGATAGCTCAATTGGAAGGTCAATTACAGCAGGCACAAAGCAAGTCTCAGTTGCTCAGTCTCAGCAGCACCTTGATGAAAGAGCAGGAGCTGCAGCTGCCAAGACTACTTGCCCAGCTGGTTGCTGACTTGTCTGCCGACTTCGATCAGCTCGGCGCGAGTTTGTTTGAAGCCGAAAGCACCGAAGTTTTGAATCAGTCCAAGGAACTTATTCTGCTTGGTTCCGCCAGATTGCGTCACCTGTTGGCGCTGGTCAATTATCCACAGACAGAGGTCAAGACGCTTCATTTCGATGAATTCGTGATTCACCTGCAGGCTCTGATGGCGCCGCAGTTTGCCGCCGCAAACGTTGAAATGAAATTGGCGATTGCGGAAAAGCTGTTGCCTGGTGCCAAACCCTGGCAGCTTTTATTGCTATTCTACCCTTTGCTGAGCAATATCCTGCATCATGCATTTACCCATCAATCTGCCAATGCCCTGATAACTATTAAGGCGGACAAGCTGGACGAGCGCCATCTGGAGGTTACAGTAACAGACAACGGCAGCGGAATAAGTCAGGAGATGCTGGCCCGTATTGAACAGGCCGCGTCACAAAGCGGAACCGGCACTCTGTCACAGTTACAGAGCTATGTGAGGCTAAAACTGCTTGGAGAAATGACCATCAGCTCCCAAGAGGGAGACGGCTGCTGCATCCGCCTGCTGCTGCCGCTTGAGTCCATTGAGTAACTTAACCCGGCTCCCCCTGAGGCGAGAGAAGACTCAAGCACTGGACTTATCAAACCTTTGCAAAACTCTTTCAGCTAGACAATTTCACATGGGCCGGGATTTCAGCATAACCCAAGTCTAAACAATGAGAAGCAAAGGGCTGCCATTCCATGCCATTGAAAAACATCACTATAATATTAATGAGTTTCACCTCTGAATGACAAAAGCCGCCATAATAGGCGGCTTTCCCGGGGTATGGTTAGAAGCGCTTAGCTGTCAGTCGCTTTCTTTCAGGCTGACATCCACCAGATAGTGACCCTGCAGCCAGTTTCGGCCAATCAACAGTTTATGGGTCATCTTGCTTCTGTCTTTAAGGTTAACCTTGACCGGATACTCTCTTCCCGGCTCGCCAATGTTGAGTTCCACCATATAACGAATTTCACTGCCTTGGGCATTACGGATAAGCGAGGTATTGGTGATCATGGCATGCAGGCGTTGCTTTTCGCCCTTTTCGTTTTCTGTGGTGAAGCTCAGCTGCTTACCGATATTCTTTTCCATATCCTCATCGCCGTTTTCCACTTTCAGATCCGTAGCATGCAGTGAATTTTCCACCGCGCCGGTATCGATACGGGTTTGGAAAATCAGTCCTGATTCCCGCACACTGATGGGAGCGACCGGCCCTATGATGCGCTTTTCAGCCACATCGACCAGAAAGTCATCGGAAAGCCAGTTGCGGCCGATAAGCAGTTTATAATCCATGTGGCTGCGGTCTCTGAGATTAACCTTGACCTTACGTTTGTGATCGCCAAACGCGACGTTCAACTCCACCATGTAACGCGTCTCTCGTCCCTGAGAGTTACTGACAGTAGATGTCTTGACGATTTTGGCCTTGAGCTGCTTTTTCTCACCACGTTCGTTTTCTGTGGTAAAGCTGAGCATTTTGCCCACGTTATCCTGCATCTTCTTGGCACTGCCGCCAATGACCTTGAGATCCATCGCATGCATGGAGGTGTTGGCCGCCCCAGTATCGATACGGGCCTCAAAACTGAGCCCGGCTTCGGCGACCGTCATAATTTCAGTCTGACCTATGACTGTTTTTTCCTGGGCAAACACTGATGTCGAAAGCAACATAAAACAAAGACCAAGTTTTTTAAGCATAGGACTATTCCATTCATTTCACTTAACAAGATGAAAATCCGGCTGAAATGCCGGAACTTACAGATAAGACAGATGTTAACGCTTCAGGTTCCCGAGAGCCAGGCTCGGCCCTTGGCCATTTCCGCTCTGGGAAACACGGCCACCGGGCAAGGGAGCATCAGCGCCAAGGTTTGAGCCATACCCTCGATGGCGGGGCTATCGGTGATCACAGCTATACGGGAAAAGTCCTGCAGATGAAACAGTCCAAGGCAGGCATCATCCCACACCGCTTGCAAAGAGATGCCCTCGAAGTCAGCTCCGTATTCATACCAGAGTTTAATGAGCACATGTTCCCTGAGTTTGGACTCGACCGCCGGCAGCAAAACAGCATCGTAATCATCACCGCTGATCACACCGCTGGCGCGAACTGCCACTGTATTGTCATCAAACCCGGAAAGCAGTGTCAGCATTGAGCGCCTCCACCTGTGTGCGTTATTGAGACAGGAGCTTGGCGATTTCCTGATCAAACAGATTCTTGATCAAACCGGCAAACTCGCTGATAAACAAGGTTTGCTTTGCCGTAGCCTTATGATTGGCCACCTTGGCCAGGATCTCTTCCAAATCGTACACTATGGCATCTATCTCACGGATAACAGTGTTACGCTGGGCAAAGGACAGTTGCGGATTCTGGCCACAGACCATAATAATCTGCGCCGACAGCTGCTCTTCAAACTGTTCCATGACGCTGCTGTCGCCCAAAGATTCCCCTTCGGGAGTCTCAAACAATCCAAGGTGTTCGGTCAGGAATTGTATGAGGTGCATATAGCCGTCTTTGTCTGTAACCATCTTTCTTCCCGCGTGCAACGTCTCAGGCCAACCCATAAGGGGCAAACTTCCGAACGCCGCCAACGCGGCGATCAGAGAGTCACATTATGAAACAAAATCCGCCTTGAGTCTTGCCTCAAATCAAGCCGTCGTTTGTTACTTGTTTAATCTTAGAACAAAAGAGACAGGAACAGCCTTACTGATGCTGGATAGACCGGCAATTTCACGTAATTTTTCAACCCCATCGGTCAAACCAAACTCTTCGGCGTTCACTATGACGGCTTTTTGCGAGGTTACCAAGAGGCTCGACTCACCGAGTCTGGCCACCACCACACCAAAGCGCTTGTTCTGACTCTTGCCATGCAGCGACAACACGCCATCAATCTCAGTAGTCAGCAACTCGCCGGGTTTGAGCTTGTCCAATAGATCCGCAGGCACTTGTGCTGTCAAGGTCAGGCTAGGAAAGTTAGCCACCTCAAACAGCATGGTTTGCATCCGCTTGTCGCGGATTTCAATGCCGGTATTAACGCCGTTGAGCGGGATCTCCAACTTGAATTCGCCACTCTCGGCAAGTGTGCCACTCACCTGGTTGAACTCATGTACCTCGGCGATATCACCTTTCTTGACCGACACAAAGCTAACCTTGGAGTCGGCATTGTCCAACTGCCAGTCAGCCGCCAGGGCCAGGTTACTGAAGGCGCCGAGCGCCAGCAAGGAGATCCATTTCTGCATATTCTTGTTCCTTGTAGGGTGTGAATTGAACTGCGCCCGATTTCACCCGGGTAAAAGCAAGCGCTTTTTGTAGATTACTCATTACTAAAGCATATTGTTCACTTCAAGAAAACCTTTGCCGCTATTGAGTGAACTTTTGCTCACGGACCACCACGGCCGCCTGCAACCATTTCTCTCAGCGTCACCAGACTGTCAAGCCAATGAAACAAAACCCTTTTATTCTACAAACGCTAATACAGACCAGCAGCCAAGATTAGGTAACGAGGAAACTATGTCAGAGCAACAAGTGACAGGAACCGTTAAATGGTTCAACGATGAAAAGGGCTTTGGTTTTCTAACCCAGGAAAACGCCGCCGATGTGTTCGTCCACTACCGCGCCATTCAAGGCAGCGGCCGCCGCACCCTGAAAGAGGGTGAGAAGGTCAGCTTCAGCGTGACTGAAGGCCAAAAGGGGCTGCAGGCAGAAAACGTAGTGCGGTTAAAATAGCTGACGGGTAAAAGTAAAGGGACGGCAGATGCCGTCCCTCTTGTTATGCCATAGCGCCATCAAGGTGCAAGGCGATTGATCTCCCATCCGTCATCTGTGCGGCTGTAGAGGAATCTGTCATGCAGCCTGTGCTCACCGCCCTGCCAGAATTCCACACTGGAAGGCACTATGCGGTAGCCGCCCCAAAACTTGGGCAAGGGGACTTCGCCCTTGGCAAACTTGGCCTTCATCTCGGCAAACTTACTCTCAAGTGCCTGACGGGCGCTAAGCTTGCTCGACTGTTTCGAGACCCAGGCCGCTATCTGGCTGTCTTTCGGACGGCTGACAAAGTACTTGAATACCTCTGTAGCAGACAGGGCTTCGGCTACCCCTGTCACGGCCACCTGGCGCTCCAGCGGATGCCAGGGGAACAGTAAACTGACCTTGGCGTTGACGGCAATCTGCTGCGCCTTACGGCTTTCCAGATTGGTAAAGAATACAAAACCCTGCTGATCGAAACGCTTCAACAAGACTATCCGCTGAAACGGCTGGCCGGTTTCGTCCACTGTGGCCACCACCATGGCGGTAGGGTCCGTCAAAGGTGCATCCTTGGCCTGCGCCATCCAGCGCTCAAACTGCGCCATGGGCTCGGCGGCCAGATCGGCGCGCCTGAGGCCGCCTTGGGTGTATTCGCGGCGAACATCACTCAAATCTGTCATCGTCTATCCTTGTCCCTGAGCCGGGCGCAAAGCCCCAGCGAAACGGAACCCCCAGCCTAGGCTGGGGGCTCTATACAAGAAGAAAAGCCAACGACAAGCGTTGGCTTAACGTAAAGCGGCTTACTTGACTTTGCCCTGCCCCAGCGCCCAGACATGCAGCATTTCCAGGCCCAGCGTCGCGCCCGCCAGCGCAGTAATGTCGGCGCTATCGTAAGCAGGCGCCACTTCAACCACATCCATACCCACTATGTTAAGGCCCTTGAGACCGCGGATAATCTTCAGCGCCTTGTCGCTGGTGAGACCGCCGCATACCGGAGTACCGGTTCCCGGCGCGAAGGCAGGATCCAGGCAATCGATATCAAAAGTCACATACAAAGGCATATCGCCAACCCGCGCCTTGATCTGCGCCACAATTTCATCGGCGGTCATTTCATTGGCCATGGCAGCGTCAATCACCTGAAAACCGTGGCCTTCTTTGGTGTATTCGGTGCGGATCCCCACCTGCACAGAATGAGCCGGATCAATCAAGCCTTCGTTTGGGGCATGATAGAACATGGTGCCATGGTCAAACTTGCTGCCCTGACTGTAGGTGTCGGTGTGAGCATCGAAGTGCAGCAGCGCCATCTTGCCAAACTGTTTGTGGTGCGCGCGCAGCAGCGGCAGGGTCACAAAGTGATCGCCACCAAAGCTCAGCAGTGTCTTGCCGGAGGCCAGAACTTTGCTGGCAAAGTTTTCGGTGCGCTCGGTAAAGTCGGCGGCATCACCACAGTTGAACACCAGATCGCCGGCGTCCACTATCTTGATATATTCGCTGAGGCTGAAATCCCAAGGCCAACGCTTCTCTTCCCAGGCCAAATTGGTCGAGGCATTGCGGATAGCTCCGGGCCCCATACGGCCACCGCTGCGGCCGGTAACGGCCATATCGAAAGGCAAACCTATTACCACCACATCCGCATCGCTTTCTAGCGGTTTGAAATCCAGTGGCTGACGCAAATAACCAAACGCATTTGAATAAAGCGAGTAATCAGGTTTATCTGCTAAAGTGGTCATAAATACTCCAAAACTTGGCTAATGCCGATATTTACATGGACTCAGGGATCAGCACTTCGTGGCACATCTGCTGATAGTGACTGAAGCCAACATTATAACCCTGCTCCAGGGACAAAGAGCAACTTCCCAGACATAAATGTTCAGGGTAACCACGGGTGTCCAACTGGGCGTTGAAGCCGATGACATCCCAGCTGCCGGGATTGAGAATGGCCAGCAAACGGGCGAAGATATCTATCGGTTGTGCGGCGAGATCCAGGTTGGTCTCGAAGCTGACATAAGAGCTGCTTTCCTGGGGCGTGATATGAATAGTCATATACTCTTTGCCGCGAATGCCGTTGATGGAATAACCAAAGGGCTCAAACAGGAAGTCATCAAACTGGAATCCGGGCAGCATCTCTTCCAGTGCCAGCAATTGGCGAACCCCGGCGCAGCTTTGATTATCGGAGCGCAGATAGTCGGCCGCCTCACCGCGAATGTGATACATCAACAGCTCACTGGTGGCATCACCGCTCTCGGCGCTGAAGGCCTTGTCGCTGCAAAACAGATAATGGTGATGGGAATCCAGATGACCAATACGGTACGCCACGCCGGACAGTTTCTCTCTCAGTGCCTGTAAGTCCTGCTCAAAAGAGCTGGCCTGCAGGTGCGACAGATATTCGTTTTTGCGCTGAAAAGTCGCAAAGGCTATCGCCTCTTCGCCGAGGGAGTCGATAAAATGCAGGGTCGAGCGCGCCAGTGTGGTGGTACCACAGGTCAACATTAAAAACCTGTCGTCCCAAACAAACAGACTCGACTCGCTGAGCAGATAGGCATCGCAATAATCATTGCTGACGGAAGAGAGGATTTCTGCATTGGCCTTGGCCACCATCTCTTCCCAGAAGGGCTTTCCCAGTGAGCGCAGCGAAGGCGTAGCCGGCGTCACTATCACTTCAATTTTTTTTTCTGAACCTTCAAAAAACATCTTTTATCTCTACTTGTTGCAGGCCCCGAAGGGCCTGCTGAATGCACCGACCTTATGAAAAATCTTCCAGATAGGTATAACCCTTAAGACCCAATTGCAGCTCTTCAAGGATCGAGGTGCGTTCGTCTTCGGCAATATGCTGATTCACCAGCTCTTCGTAGGTGCGCATAAAGGATACGGCATCCAGGTTCACATAGCGCAGCACATCGGCCACAGTGTCACCGGACAGCACAGACTCTATGTTGGCCAGGCCGCTTTCATCGAGACGCACCACAGCCGAGTTGGTATCACCGAACAGGTTGTGCATGTCACCGAGGATCTCCTGATAAGCCCCAACCAGGAAGAAACCGATAAGATACGGGCTCTCGGCACTCCAGGCAGGAACCGGCAGTGTGGTTTCAATCCCCTGCCCGTCCACATACTGATCCACCATGCCGTCCGAGTCACAGGTGATATCCAGCATCACGGCGCGGCGCTCTGGCGCGGTATCCAGCCCGGTCAGCGGCAACACAGGGAACACCTGATCTATACCCCAGGCATCCGGCAGCGATTGGAACAGCGAGAAGTTAACGAAGAACTTGTCGGCCAGTTTCTCATTGAGTTCATCAATGATGGGCCTGTGATAACGGTTCTTGTTGTTCATCAAGCCCTGTAGCTCGTGACAGACACGCAGGTTGGTCTGCTCCGCCCAGGCGCGCTCTTCCAAGCTCAGTTGCCCAAGAGCAAACAGAGCGTGAGCTTCGGCCAGATCCGATTGGGTATCGTGGAAAATCTCAATCAGGGCACGGGAATCGGCGCGGCCGCGGATATCGCTCCAGGACTGCCACATGTTGTGCAGCAGCTGTGGGGCATCCTCTGCCGGTGGCTGAATATTCTCAGGGGAATAGGCCTCGGTACCGATAACATCCGTGATAAGTACGGCGTGGTGCGCCGTCAGGAAACGGCCGGACTCAGAGATAATCCTCGGCACCGGCTGCTCGTACTCGGCGCAGACATCACTCAGGGCGCTGACGATATTGTTGGCGTATTCGCTCAGGCCATAGTTCATAGAGTTGTTGCTTTGGCTGCGGGTACCGTCATAGTCCACCGCCAGGCCGCCGCCCACGTCGAAACAGTTGACCTTGGCACCCAGTTTTCTCAGCTCACAGTAGAAGCGCGCCGCTTCACCCACACCATGGCGAATATCGCGGATATTGGCAATTTGCGAACCCAGGTGGAAGTGCAGCAACTGCAGCGAATCCAGCATGTCGGCACTCTTGAGCTCGTTGACCACCCGCAGCACCTGCGCAGCAGACAGACCAAACTTGGACTTTTCACCGCCACTGGCCTGCCACTTGCCCTTGCCCTGGAACGCCAGGCGTGCGCGCAGACCCAGACGCGGAGTAACCCCAAGCTCGCGGGATTCCTGCAGTACCATCTTAAGCTCGGACATCTTCTCCAGTACTATGTAGACCTTGTGGCCCAGCTTTTCGCCTATCAGTGCCAAGCGGATATATTCTTTATCCTTGTAGCCGTTACAGACTATGACTGAGCTGGCCTTTTGTGCCATGGCCAGTACCGCCATCAGCTCAGGCTTACTGCCAGCTTCAAGCCCTAGTTGCGGTGCTTCTTTGCTGACCTGGCTGGCGAGGATTTCCTCAACCACCGTCTGCTGCTGGTTCACCTTGATGGGATAAACCAACAGATAGTCCTCGCTGTACTCGTACTTTTGAATCGCCTGATTAAAGGCCTGGCACAGGCTATCGACCCTGTGGTGCAAAATCTGCGGGAAACGGACCAGCACAGGCAGGTTAACACCGGCCTTCACCATATCTTTGGCCAGTTCGTTCAGGCCGATTTTGCTGTCCGGATTCAAAGGATCCGGTGACACTGTCACCTCACCCTGATCGCTGATCCCGTAAAATCCCTGGCTCCAGTATGCGACGTTGTAGCCGACGCGGGCATCGTCAATAGACCAATCACTCATGTTCGTTAGCCTGTTATCAAAAAATGGGTTATGCGGTAACCGTCATCGCTGACGCGACCGCCTGTTCGACAAACGCCGGCAGCGCAAAGCTTGCCTGATGGATAGCCGGCGTGTAATAACGGGTGGTAATACCGGCCCGTTCAAAACGCTCTTCGAGAGTCGCCAGGCTATGCTGACGCGCCTCAAGATCATCGGTTGCCCAGGCAAAGGCCATGCTGCCACCCACATAGGTAGGCACGGCCGCCATATAGAACCGACACTCTTTCACATAAGAGCTCATGCGTCTGACGGTATTTTGCACTTCATCCAGCTGCATAAAAGGCACGCCGTTCTGAGCGACAAAAATCCCATTTTCATTGAGACAACGCTTACAGCCCTCGTAAAAGTCGGAACTGAACAGTACTTCTCCCGGACCAAGGGGATCTGTGCAGTCAGAGATAATCACATCAAATTTTTGCTGTGATTGCCTAACATAATCCATCCCGTCGCTGATCACCAAGTTGACTCTGGGGTCATCGTAGGCGCCTTGGGAATGGTTTGGAAAATAGCTTTTACACATTTCCACCACGGCGGCATCAATCTCCACCATGGTAATGGATTCAATCTGTTTATGTTTGACCACTTCCCGCAGCATGCCGCCGTCACCGCCGCCTATGATAAGCACCCGCTTGACGTCGCCGTGGGCCAGAATAGGCACATGGGTCAACATTTCGTGATAGACAAACTCATCTTTCTCTGTGGTCTGGATGGCGCCATTGAGCGCCATGACCCGTCCCATAGCGGCATTTTCAAAAATGCTCAGGTGCCACTGTTCGGTCTTTTGCTCGAACAGCACCTTTTCCACCTCAAAATACTGCCCGTATGCCGGATGCAGTGTCTCGTAGTAAATATTCTTGGCTTGCATTTAACCTAAAACTCTTGGTGTTGAATGTAAGGGTGGACAAATAACCCGTCCTCGGCGATTCAAAAATGAATGCCGAGTGAATTTATCGTCGTAGATGGACGACGGGCTCAGTTGGGACTATTGGCCTGTTCGCGGCCGGAATTGATGCGGATTAACGTGAGATGTTTCAAGCCGGTATTGTCATAGCTGACAATGGTTGAAAACCTGTGTTGTGGCACTTGGCGAACCAGTGCGGCAAATGAATGGCTGTGCATTAGCTAAAACCCTCTTAACCCCGTGTAAATGGTGCTTTGTTCATTTACACGGTTAATGACTCGTGAACCATAATAACCCTGTTACTCACGTTTGCCTGTCAGGACTGAATGTACCTTCAAAACGGCGCAATTAAACCTTGCTGTGCCCCATAATGCAAGCACGAATCACAGTTTATCCAAGGCTTTGAAATATAAACTACAGTTGCGATGTTCACCCATGCCATTTAAACGGTTTTTTTTCGATTTATATCAATAGATTGAGCCATGAAAGCCGATTTTATCTGTTCAAGATTTTTTAAATACTCAGGCTCCCTATTTTGATCGCCAGATACCGCTTTGGGTACCTAGTTTGATTCAATGCAGCCCCCTTGGGGAATTCGAGGGTGAAAACTCACCCTCAAACAAAGGTTTGTTATCTTGAAGCCTGGCGATTCGAGCGCAAATCACGGCAGCTAAAAATGCCCCCCAATTTAGCGAATTAATCAAAGGTCATTTCCGGCACAGACTCGCCACAATGCAGTCTGCCCGCCGTCTTGGCACGGATCTCCTCAACAGTCACCCCCGGCGCGCGCTCCAGTAGATGAAAACCGCCGTCACGGATCTCCAGCAGTGCCAAGTCCGTCAGCACCCGCTTGATACAGTTAACCCCGGTCAGCGGCAACGTGCAGCGCTCAAGCAACTTGGACTCACCCTGTTTGCTGCAGTGCATCATGGTACATATGATGTTGGCCGCGCCAGCCACCAGATCCATGGCGCCGCCCATCCCTTTGACCATCTTGCCCGGGATCATCCAACTGGCAATATTGCCCTGTTGATCCACCTCCATCGCCCCCAACACAGTGAGATCCACATGCCCGCCCCTTATCATGGCAAAGCTCAGGGCCGAGTCGAAAATCGCCGCGCCTTTGACCGCAGTGACTGTCTCCTTACCGGCATTGATCATGTCGGCATCTATCTTTTCCTCCAGCGGAAACGGCCCCATTCCCAACAGACCATTTTCCGAATGCAGCATCACCTCTATCCCCGGTGGCAGGTAGTTGGCTACCAGAGTGGGAATGCCTATGCCCAGATTGACATAATCACCGTCACGGATCTCTCTGGCGACCCGCATAGCCATCTGTTCGCGACTCAACGCCATAATGCTGTTCTCCTGTTAGCTGGGCCGAAAGGTGCGCTTTTCGATGCGTTTTTCAAACTGTCCCTGCACCAGGCGATCGACAAAAATTCCCGGTGTATGAATTTGTGATGGCGGTAGGCTGCCGGGCTCAACTATCTCTTCGGCCTCCACCACTGTTATCTTGCCCGCCATCGCTGCCAAGGGGTTGAAGTTCATCGCGGTGTGGCGATAGATGCAGTTGCCCTGCCAATCGGCCTTCCAGGCACGAACCAGCGCAAAGTCGGCGACTATGCCGCGCTCCAGCAGATACTCCCGACCTTCGAAATGTTCACTGGGTTTGCCCTCGGCCACGGGGGTTCCTACCCCGGTGGCCGTGTAAAACGCCGGGATCCCGGCGCCGCCGGCGCGGATCCGCTCGGCCAGAGTGCCCTGAGGCACCAGCTCCACCTCCAGTTCACCAGTCATCATCAATTGCTCAAACAGGGCATTTTCACCCACGTATGACGCCACCATCTTGCGAATTTGGCGGTTTTGCAGCAACAGCCCAAGACCGAAGTCGTCGACGCCACAGTTGTTGGACACCAGCTCCAGATCACGCACCTCTCTGCGCACCAACTCGGCTATCAAGCCCTCGGGAATGCCACAAAGGCCAAAGCCTCCGGCAATGATCCGCATCTCATGGGTTATCCCCTCCAATGCCTGTTCATGACTGGCAACCCTTTTATCCAACCCGGCCATAGTGATTCTCCTGTGTCAGCCTGTCTTGCCTTATTGCGCGGTCCAGCCACCGTCCAGCACCAGCGTCTGGGCGGTAATATTGCGCGCCGCCGGTGCCATCAAAAACGCTACCGAATGCACGATTTCATCGACGCCGATAAACGCCTTCTTCGGCATGGGGGACAGCATGATGTTGTCGATAACCTCTTGCTCGCTCATGCCGTGCTCCCTTGCCTGAGACGCTATCTGCGCCTCCACCAGCGGTGTCTTCACATAGGCTGGGCAAATCGTGTTAACGGTAATATCCCAGTCGGCGTTTTCCAGCGCCACTACCTTGCTCAGCCCCAGCAAACCGTGTTTGGCGGCCACATAGGCCGACTTGTACCTAGATGCCACCAGTGCATGGATAGAGCCGATATTGATGATGCGGCCAAAGTTTCGCTCCCGCATTCCCGGCAGCAATGCCTTGCAAAGCATCGCCGGGCCAGTGAGCATCACCTGTTGCAGCAGTTGCCACTTCTCGGCCGGAAAGGCATCGAGGCGCGCCACATGCTGCAGTCCGGCATTGTTGATGAGCACATCCACTTCAATGTCAGTCAGTTGCTCGGTCAGCGCTTCGATGGCCCGGGAGTCGGCGACATTGAGCCCAAGGCCCAAGCAGTTGCCGCCGGCTTGATTGAGCGTGTTGGCGGCCAGTATCGCCCGCTCAGGGTCGAGATCGCTCAGCAATATCCTGTGGCCAAAGGCCGCCAGCTCAGTGGCAATCGCCAGGCCGATACCGCTGGCCGCGCCGGTGATCAATACGGTTTTAGGGTCTTTCATACAGGCTCCTTAAATTACGCCTTGCGGCGGCGTGACTCAGTCCGCCAGAAATGTACGGATTTCATCACTCTTGCTCTGAATGGAGAACAAGCCATCGAGATGGCCCCAGGGGCCTTTAATTTCACTTATCTCTACCTCTTTACCCAGTTCCTTCAGGGTGGCGGCCATCTGCCTCACTCTCTGGGGGCGCAGCAGCAGATCGCCACTGGCGGGCAGCAACAGGCTCTTGGCCTTTATCTTGGCCAAGGCGGGTTTCAGCTCGCCCCCTTGCCAATCGGCACTGAACAGTTGTGAGGCCCGTACCAGATACAGTACATGGTTGGCATCCTGCAATGCCGCTCTGGCCCCGGCGCGCTGTTGCAAGATCTGGCTGATTTGCGGCAGCGTGCGAATATCCGCCAGCGCGCCTTTGTCGGCCACAGTGAAGTCCTTGAAGCTGGCCAGATAGGCCTCCGGCGCCATTGCATCCTGGGTGATATTGAGCAGCGCCGCGGTCAGCCCTGCCACCGGGGGCGTCTTGCCGTAGTAGTCGCCGCCGCGCCAGTTGGGATCCAGCCGGATAGGCAGGGCCCATTTTTCCAGTGCCGGTACGCTCCAGGCATCCATGCTGTCGGCGCCGATAACATGAATGAGCCGCTCGACTCTGTCCGGGTAACTCACCGCCCAATCTAGCGCCTGAAATGACCCCATGGAGGCACCCATCACCGCATGGAGTTTTTCAATGCCGAGACTCTCCAGCAGCAAGCGCTGCACCTCGACGAAGTCATGAATGGTCACCACGGGGAAATCCAATCCCCAGGGTTTGCCGGTTTCAGGGTTGATGCTGGCAGGCCCTGTGGTGATGGTATGACCGTCGTGCACATTGGCGTTGACCAGAGTGTCGGCGCTGACAACAAAGAAGCGATTGGTATCTATCGCCTTACCCGGCCCTATGATGGCGTCCCAATAGCCACTCTGGGGATCAGACTCGGCGTACTTGCCGGCGGCGTGGGAATTACCGGAAAAGAAATGAGTGATCAGTATGACATTGTCCTTGGCCGCATTGAGACTGCCGTAGCTTTCCCAGCCGACGGTCACACTGGGCAACACTTTGCCCGATACTGTGCGAAACTCAGTGGTGGTAAACGACTTTTTCTCCACCAGCATAGGCTGGGCGGCCGCTTTCAAGGACGAAGCCGCCGAGGCAGAAACAGACTCGGCCGAAGCCGGAGCACTGGCTTGGGCAACCCCAAGCAGCGCCGCAAACATGCAGGATGCAAATAACTTCATATTCACCTCTTAAAACCAAATAAACAGAGCCAGTGCCAGCGCGACACCGATAAGCGGCAGCAGGGTCGTCAGCGCCGCCATCGCCCAATAGGCGCGCTTGTGGGTTTCCTTACAGATGGCGCGAATGGTGGTAACCACATAACCGTTATGGGGCAAGGTATCCAAAGCACCGGAAGAAATGGCCACCACTCGATGCAGCTGATCCGGGTTCACCCCCATATCCAGATAATGGGGCGCCACCAAAGGCAGGGCTATCGCCTGGCCGCCGCTGGCAGAGCCGGTAAGGCCAGCAATCACGCTCACCGCCACCGCAGCCCCCAACAGCTCATTGCCCGGCATATTGGTCATCACCTCAACCGCGGTGGCAAAGGCGGTCGATGATTTGGCGACGGCGCCAAAGCCGACCACGGCGCTGGTATTGCCTATGGCCACCAAAGCGCCTGTGGTGCCATCGTTGACCGCCCGTCCCAGATGATGAAAATGGCGGAAGTTGATTAACATCAGCGTCAGCACCCCACCGAGCAAGGCAACTATCAGGGCATTTTGTGCCAGGGTATCGTGCAGCCAAAAGGAGATAACCAGCACCACAATGAGAGGGATCACCCCTGTGATGGGATGAGGCAGATCCCGCTCCGGCACTTCAGGATCATCACTGCGCGCCTCGAAACGCTCACCTCTGGCGATGGCTCGGTTAATCATCCACTTGAGCCAGAAATAACCGCTGACCGCCATAAACAGGGCCACCACCAGGCTCACTTCCCAAGCGGCCCAGGGAGAGGTATTGAGGTATTTGATCGGGATCCAGTTCTGGATCTCAGGCGAACCGGCCGAGGTCATGGTGAAAGTCACCGAGCCCAGTGCCAGCGCTGCCGGAATAAAGCGCCGCGGCAGATTGGCGTCCTTGAACAGCCCCAGCGCCATGGGATAGACGGAAAATGCCACAATAAATACGCTGACGCCGCCATAGGTCAACACGGCACAGGCGGCCACCACAGCCAGCACCGCATAGCGGATCCCGAGTTTCCCCACAATAAAATGCGCCACCGCATCGGCTGCGCCGGTATCTTCCATAAACTTGCCGAACAAAGAGCCCAGCAAAAACATAAAGAACCAGGACGCCAGAAAGCCGGAAAAACCGCCCATATAGGCACTGACAAAGTCAGCCCCCGAGGCATCAAATAACGGAATATGGTTGCTCAGCGCCACCAAGGCCGCGCACAGTGGCGCGGCGACAAACAGGTTGACACCTCTGAGTGTCAAAATAATCAGCAGCAGTAAGCCACCGAAGAGTCCCAGCATACTCAACATAAGCCCATCTCTTGTTGTTGGCCGCCCTATTACGGCGCCGCAAATTTGCAGCGATTTAACAGGCGTCATTGTTAATTTTTTGCAACCAATTTTTACAACCAAGAGAGTGACAAGCAAAAGCCGGATTGAACATAACACCATAGTGCTACACACAAAATAACCAATAAATTTCAATCATTAAATAACACTGTACTAAGGTGCTAATTCCCTTCTGCTTCCTTTGCTCTAGAGTAAATGCCGAAGTATTAACAAAAACAAAACAAACAAAACAGCAAAAGGACTTAATCATGAGTCAATCCAAGATCCCCTACTCTCTGCTGGCACTGGCCATAGCTTCGGCACTGACGCCGATAGCGGCTCAGGCAGAAGAAACCAACAATAAGGGCGAGCTGGAACGTATTGAAGTCACCGCCAGACGCACAGTGGAAAACCTGCAGGAAGTACCGGTCGCCGTCACCTCAGTCAGTGAGGCCGAGCTTAATGAGCGCGGTATTACCGTGGTGACCGAAGTGCAGCAGTTCTCCCCCAATACCACGCTGCAGGCGAGTCGGGGAACCAACTCCACCATGACCGCCTTTATTCGCGGCGTGGGCCAGCAGGACCCGCTCTGGGGTTATGAGCCCGGCGTCGGTATCTATGTGGATGATATCTATATCGCCCGCCCACAGGGGGCGGTACTGGATCTGCTGGACGTGCAGCAGATAGAGATACTGCGCGGCCCTCAGGGCACGCTTTACGGCAAGAACACCATAGGCGGTGCGGTCAAGTATGTGACCAAGGTGATGTCCGGCGATCCCCAGCTGAATATTCAGGGCTCCTACGGCAGCTTTAATCAGAAAGATCTCAAGATCACCGGCCAGTATCCGTTGATAGACGAGCAGCTGTATCTGGGCTTTGGCTATGCCAACCTCAACCGCGATGGTTTCGGTGAGTTTTTGACCTCGGCCGAGCCGAACCAGGACAAAGAGAACTACAACAAAGATCTCAGTGCCATGCGACTCACCCTGGAGTATCACCCAACAGACTCACTGTTTTTCCGCCTCGCCTGGGATAAAACAGACGATAAGTCCAACGCCAAGGGGGGCTATCGCCTGCTGCCGAGTCTGCTGACCAATGCCCCGGTACCGGACAGTAAGTTCGACTCCTACACCAGCCTGCCCACCTGGAACGAGGTGGACCTCGAAGGTTGGAGCTTCACCGGCAGCTGGGACATAAACCACTCAACGCAGCTGAAATATATTGCTGCCAGAAGAGAGAGTTACTCACCCACCAACATAGATTTCGACAACACCTCGCTGCAGATTTTCGACGTACCGGCCATCTATGACGACGAGCAAACCACCCATGAGCTGCAGCTGCATCACAGCGGCGAAAACTACAAACTGGTGTCCGGTCTTTACTACTATGATGCCGAGTCCTGTGGCCAGTTTCAGGCGATTCTCGAAGAGCTTGGAAAGGCGCTCAACGCCCCTGGGCTGACCCGTGAAGTGAGCGGCTGCTCCAATTCCACCAGCAAGGCGGCCTATATTCAGGGCAGCGTAGACTTGAGTGACAGCTGGTCCATGACCCTGGGGCTGAGATACACCCAGGATGAAAAGCAGGCCTATGTCCGCAACGGCCTGATATTTGATACCGTCTATCCCGAATCCGGCTGGGTGCCGGGCTATGTCCGTCCCGAAGGCGACTTGGTGCCTTTGGTATTGGACGACAGTGAAGACTGGTCCAAGCTGACCCCAAGAGTCGGGGTGGAATACCAGTACTCGGATGACATCATGTTCTTTGCCAGTTACGCTCAGGGATTCAAGTCCGGCACCTTTAACCCCAGGGCCGAAAGCGCCGAGCCAGCGGCAGATCCAGAAACCGTTGACAGCTTCGAGCTGGGGATGAAGAGCGAATGGGGCCGCAACTTAAGGGCCAACCTGACCCTGTTCAGCCTGGATCATAAGGACAGGCAGTATATCTCTGTTTTGCCGGGCGACACGGCCGCCGATCTCAATCAGCGCCTGGGTAACATAGGCTCTTCGGAGGCCCGCGGCGCCGAGCTTGAGATGACCTGGGTGGCCACAGACGCGCTGAACTTTGACCTGGCGGTGGGCTATATCGATGCGGAATTCAGTGAAGTGTTCGATACCGACCCAGTTACGGGTGAAACCTTCGACAAGTCGGACAGGTTTACCATAGCCAATACCCCGGATCTCACCTTTAACCTGGGTTTCACCTATCGCCTCTATGCCGATATCGGTGAGTTTGTCTTTAACGGCAACTATTACTATCGCGGTGATTACGTGTTGTTTGAGGAAGACAGCCTGCTAACCCAGGACGCCTACGGCCTGTTGAATCTGGGGATCACCTGGTATAGCAATGACGGCAGCTGGTATGCCGGCCTCTATGGCAAAAACCTCACCGATGAAGAGTACCTTATCGGCGGCTATCAGTTTGTCACCCCAGATCCGAGCGATCCGACAGATGTCAGCAAGTACACCCCAGGACTCGGTGGCGACAACACCCTGATTGGTTATTACGGCGATCCACGCACAGTGACCCTGACGGTCGGCTACCGTTTTTAATCCATACCCCGAACAAGGCTTACCCTAGTGTAAGCCTTGTTTTTATTGATACTTTCCCGTATAAAATTTGAAACCCGGAGCCCTTAGGATGAGTCTGGTGAAAGCCATAATTGCCGATGATCACCCGCTGTTTCGCAGCGCCCTCAAGCAGGCCGCTGCCTGCGTATTGGATGAAGCACAGATACGCGAATGCGCCGATCTCGAGGGGTTATTTGAGCTGCTCGGGCGACACAGTGAAACTGAGCTGGTGTTTCTCGACCTCGGCATTCCAGGAGCCAATGGTTTGCAGGGACTGTCGCAACTGCGCAATCAATACCCGGATGTGTTGATCATCATGGTATCGGCCACCGAAGCACCGGCGATTATGCAGCAAGCCATCGCCCTAGGCGCTTCGGCCTATGTGCCCAAGTCCTCGCCGCTGGAGCGGATATCCGAAGCCATCGCCGAGGTGCTCAATGGCGAAACCTGGTTACCGGCGGATCTGGCGCTGGACACTCTGGACGCCGATGACGAGCAGACGGACTTTGCCAGAAATCTGGAAAAACTGACGCCGCAACAATACAAGGTGCTGGCGATGATTGCCGATGGCCTGCTCAATAAGCAGATAGCTTATGAAATGCAGGTGCAGGAAACCACGGTCAAGCAACATGTATCGGCCATTTTGCGTAAGCTCGGCCTCAACAATCGTACCCAGGCCGGCATCCGCTTTAACCAGCTCAGCCGCCCCGAATAACGGTTTCCCCTTCCCCACAAAGCGCTTTATTTAAAAGCGCGCCTCAATTGAGCAAACGCTTGATACTGCGCCTGAGCGCCGGCAACTTCAGTGGCTTGTAAAGCAAGGGGAAACCGGCATCACTAACCTGCTCGCGAATGCTTTCGGCCTGATTGGCGGTATTGATGATCACAGGTAATCCGGACAAACCCTGGGAGGCCAACAGCTCAACCCCGGTGAGACCGGCATCCAACTGATAATCGACTATCAAAAGTTGCGGCAAGGGCAAACGCGCTTGCAGTTCAGCCAACTGCTCGGCGCCGGTGGCCTTTTCTATCTCGCAGCCCCAACTGCCCATGACCTGCCCCAGGGCTTCGAGCACGGTTTGATCATTATCCACCAGCCAAACCCGTAACCCGGCAAAATCGGACTCACTCTCCAAAGTCTTGGGTTTGACCGCGGCCACAGCCCCCGGCAGCGACTTGCACTGCAGCAACAAGGTAAACTGAGTACCGGTTCCTACCTGGGAACCCAGTAGCAAGGGGATGTCCAACAGATCGCAGATACGCTTGGTAATCGCCAGCCCAAGCCCCAACCCTTCAGCGTTACCGCGGCTGCCGAGCTGCTTGAACTCTTCAAATATGGTCAGTTGATCTTCCTTGGCGATGCCAATGCCAGTGTCTTCCACTATCAATGACAAGAGTCCGTTTTCAAGATAGGTCTTCAGCCGCACTTCGCCCTGCTCGGTATAACGAATGGCGTTGCTGAGCAGATTACGCAGCACACGTTTGAGCAGCGCCTTGTCGGTATTGAGCAGCACTTCCTGACTCTCGAGATGAAAGCCAATGCCTTTTTGCGCCGCAAGTGCCTGATATTCTTGCCTGAGAGGATCTATGATTTGCCGCAGTGGAAATTCGCTGACATTCACCTTGAAGGCTCCGGCGTTGAGCTTGGTCAGTTCCAGAATACTGCTGAGCAGCTCTTCGGCGCTGCCAAGGGAGCTGCGGATATTATCGGCCAGGGTTTCCAGCTCACTGCCCCTGGCCTTGTCACTCATCAAGGAGCAGAACAGGCTGGCGGCATTGAAGGGTTGCAACAGATCGTGACTGGCGGCGGCAAAAAAGCGGGTCTTGCTCTCGGTTGCCTGCTCGGCCACCCGTTTGGCATTGGACAGTTCACGGTTGGCCTGGGTCAACGCCCGAGTGCGCTGGTTGACCTTTTCTTCCAGCGAGGCATTGACGTGTTCCAGCTGGCGCTGCTGGCTGACAAAGTCGGTCACGTCCGTATAGGTGGTCACAAAGCCGCCACCGGGTAAGGGGTTACCCTGCATCTCATACACCCGGCCATTGCTGTGGGTACGCTGATACTTATAGGCGCTGCCCTGACGCAGATAGTCGAGACGCTTGGAAATTTCCTGTTCGGGGTCTTCGCCGCGAAACATGCCTCTGTGGGCGTTGAGGCGAATGATCTCTTCCACCGGTCGACCTATATAGAGCGCCTCATCCGGGTAGAGAAACATATCCTTGTAGCCCTGATTCCAGGCCACCAGCCTCAGCTGGGAGTCCACCACACTGATCCCCTGTTGGATATTTTCTATGGTCGATTGCAGCAAGTCGCGATTAAAGCGCAGCACTTCGCGGGCCTCATCGACAAATTCGGCCACCTGCTCCAGCCCCTGATGTTTCTCATCTTTGGCGGCATCGATAATCAGCCTCGCCGAGGCGCCGCCGACCATGGCGGCGAGCTCTCTCTCGACCAGTTGCTCGGTTCGCACCGGCGCATCCGCTTTCCAGTGATTGGGATCCAGGGGGAACTCGCTGGCAACCAACTGACTGGCCGAGTCGGCTTCGCCGAAGCGTTTCAGCAAGGCTGCCAGATCATGAAAACTCAAACTGGCCTTGGGCACACCTTCCCGTCTGTCATCCCGGCTGATAACAAACTTGCTGCTCTGCAGCCGCTCGGCGAGCCCCGCCGGGCGCAGTACAGGCAGCAAGATATACACCATTAAATTGAGCCCAAGCGACAGCAGCATGGACTGGGTAATATCATCCAGCCCCAGCCCAAGTAGATCCCGCGGCGCCAAAGCCTGAACACCGAATGGGCCATTGTCGAGCCAGGGTTGGTAACCGACTGCGCCTATCACCAGATTCGGCAGCAGCAAGGTATAAAACCACACCAGCGAGCCTGAGGCGATCCCCAGCTGCGCCCCGAGACAAGAGGCCTGACGCCACCACAAACCTATGATCAGCGCAGGTGCAAACTGCGCCACCAGGGAAAAAGACATCAAGCCCACCATGGCAAGGGAGTTGGTATCGGCCAGTATTCTGTGGGTAAAGTAACTCAGTAGCAACAGCGCGAAGATCACCGCCCTTCTGGCCTGCAGCAAGGCGTTTTGGCTGAGGCCGCGACTGCCGGAGGCCAGTGATGAACGCCGCAGAATAAACTGATTGATAAAGTCGTTGGTGATCATGATTGACAGCACTATCGCCGAGACAATCACCATGCTGGTGGCCGCCGAAAAACCGCCGAGAAACACCATCAGGGAAACGACGTGATTCTCTACCGCCATCGGCAAGGCCAGTACGAAGGAGTCCGGCGCCACCTGCTCCTTACCGAACCATAACAGGCCGGCTACCGCGATAGGCAAAATAAACAGATTGATAAGAATGAGATACAGCGGAAACAGCCAGCGCGCCGTACTGAGATGGCCCTCGCCGCCCGGTTCAATAAACTGCATATGAAACTGACGCGGCAAACAGAACATGGCCAACACCCCAAGCAGGGTATGGGTGGCATAGATGTAGCCGGAGTCGACCTCAAAGCTCAAGTGCCCTTCAGCCTTGGCGCTCTGAGCCTGTTGCCAGAGTGCCAGCGGGCTGTCGAACAAACCGAAACAGACAAACAGTCCAACCGAGATAAAGGCAGCCAGCTTCACCAGCGATTCAAACGCCATACTGGCCACCAGCCCCGGGTTGTGCTCGCTGGGTCTTGGACGCCGGGCACCAAACAGTACGGCAAACAGCGCCAGCAGCAACATGATATAAAAGGTACTGTCTTGCCAGAATCCGCCGGAGGAAACTTCTTCACCCGTGAGCATGGCGATACTTTCCGAGGTGGCCGACAGCTGCAACGAAATATAGGGCACTATGGCAATCACGGAAATAAAAGACACCAGCCCGGAGAGGCTGGAAGACTGGCCATAGCGGCTGGCGATAAAGTCGGCCAGGGATGTGAGTTTTTCATCGCGGCAGATTTGCGCCACCCGGCAGTAAAGCCGCCAGCCAAATAGAAACAGGATCAAGGTACCGGCATAGGTGGGCGCCAGCCACCAACCATGATTGGCAGCCTGAGCCGTGGTACCGAAAAAGGCCCAGGAGGTGCAGTAGACGCCGAGTGTCAGGCTATAAAACAGCGCCCGAAAGCGTTTAGGTTTATATTTATCCGCCCACCAGGCGATGATAAACAACAGCGCGAGATACAAGAGTGCCAGCAGGCTGACGGACCAGATAGAGAACATAGGCAAAGGTTTTTATTTTCAGCTTAACCAGTTCTGCTGCAAAAAGCAGCGCTAACTTTAGTCTTATTCAAACTTAGGGAAGTCTGACTTCGACAGGCTCCGGCATGCCTTCAGTCAGATGCCTTGAACGCCAATTGCTGTGCAGGCCACGCCCTACAAAAGAGAAGGCCACGAGGACTTATTCGCACCTCCCTAACAAAAGGCACGGGCATAGGTGGGCGCAATCCGTTATAATCCGCCGCAGCTGAAACAAAGTTAATCAGGTTCAAAAACAGATGGCAGAAATAGGTCAAAGTTGCACCCTGGAAGTGGTCAAACAGGTTGATTTCGGGGTTTACCTCAACGCTCATGAGTTGGGACAGGTGTTATTACCCAATAAAGTGGTGCCCAAGGGTTGTCAGGTGGGCGACATGTTGGAGGTGTTCCTCTATCTGGACTCCAACGACCTGCCTATCGCAACCACTAAAAAGCCCCTGGCTCAGGTGGGTGAGTTTGCTTATCTCAAGGTGGTTTCCATTGGTCGGGTCGGTGCCTTCCTCGATTGGGGACTGGAAAAAGATCTGCTGCTGCCCTTCGGTGAGCAGCACAAGCAGGCCGAAGAGGGTCGCAGTTACCTGGTCTATGTTCACCGTAACCGCGCCGACGAGCGGATTGTCGCTTCGTCCAAAATCGATAAGTTTGTCGATAAGAGCCCGGCTTGGTACAAGAATGGTCAACAGGTTGACCTTATCATCGCAGGTACCACAGATCTCGGCTACAAGGCGATAGTCAACAACAAGCATTGGGGCGTCATCTATCAAAATGAGGTGTTCCGTAAGCTGAAGTTTGGCCAAAAGCTCAAGGGTTATATCAAGCAGGTGCGTCACGACAACAAACTGGATCTGACCCTGCAAAAGGCTGACCGTCAGGAGTTGGATCAGCAATCACAGCGGATCATGAAGAAGCTGGCTCAGGCCGGCGGCTTCCTGCCCTACAGCGACAAGACCTCGCCCGAGGTGATCTACGCCGAGCTCGGCATGAGCAAGAAGGCCTTCAAAAAAGCCATCGGCGGCCTGTTCAAGGCCGGAAAACTGCGCATCGAAGATGACGGTATCCACGCCAATAATTGAACAAAGAACTGGCAAAGAATTGAGCAAAAATAACGCGCCTGCCCTATTCAGGAAAGGCGCAGCCGAGGAAAACCGCGACATCGGCTCAAGGCTCTGATATAACTCAAAAACACTGAGTAAAATGTCGGTCAGTTGGCCGACATCTGCCTTGAATGGAACTGTCAATTATGTTGCAACTCAATGCCATCGAAGCCAGAGTGATTGGCTGCCTGCTGGAAAAAGAAGTCACCACTCCGGATCTTTATCCCCTGTCTCTCAATTCACTGACCCAAGCCTGCAATCAAAAGACCAGCCGCGATCCCGTGATGGAACTGAGCGAGTCTGAAGTGCAGCAAGCCTTGGACAGCCTGAGTAAAAAACGTCTGCTGAGTGAGCAATCCGGCTTTGGCAGCCGGGTCATAAAATACCGCCACAGATTCTGTAACACTGAATTTGGCGAGCTGCAGTTTTCCCCGGCGGAGCTGGCGATAGTGTGTTTGTTACTGCTGCGCGGCGCCCAAACCGCTGGTGAACTCAGAAGCCGGGCTCAGCGGCTGTTTGAATTTGACGGCCTGCCACAAGTGGAGCAAACCCTGCTGGCGTTGAAAGACAAAGGCTTTATCCGCCAACTGGCCAGGGAGCCGGGAAAACGTGAGATACGCTTTGCCGAGAACTTCACCGAGAATGATGGTGTATCTGAAGATTCCGGCGGCGCAGATACCACTCAGATTGCCAATCAAGCTGCAGCTCACCATGAAGGTGAGCGCGAAAGAGAGCCAGAAACGGCGAGTCAGAGCCGGATAGCCTTGCTTGAACAAGAACTGGCGACAATGAAGCAAGAGCTGGCTTTACTAAAACAGGAATTGGCCGAGCTTAAGGCGCAACTGGCATAATTGACCGTAAAAACGACAGCTACCGCTTGAAATAGCGGCCAGGCGTTGGCCTGCCTGGCCTCATGGTGTTAGGCTGGCGTCTTATCGGCAACCCAGTGCTTGCTCCGGTCGCTGCAAGGACTCCATATTTGGAGCAAAACAAGGAACCACATGACAACTGCAACTCACAGCACTCATCCCGGAGGGCTGAAAAACGCCCTGCAACTCGCGGGATTTGAACTCTATAAACTCATTTTCCACCGCCGTGGCACCCTGGCGATGATAGCTTTCGCCCTGGTGTGGCTGCTGATCCTCGCCTATCCGGTCCGAGGTGCCGCCAGCTTTCTGTTGAACCCGGACTTCAAGCATTTTGTTACCGGTGCCTTCGGTGAAGGCACTCTGGATCAACTATTTGCCTGGCCGGTTGCCGAGCAAGCCGTCTATTGGGTCATCAGTCTCTACCTGTTCCCCATGTTCAGCATTCTTATCTGCGGCGATCAGTTCGCCTCGGACAAAAACCGCGGCACACTGCGCTTCCTCAGCCTGCGTTCGGGCCGCGATGCCCTCTTCTTCGGCCGCTTCCTCGGCATGATGTTGATCCAATTGCTGTTGGTTGCCATCACAGTCATAGCAACCGTATTTTTGGCCATGAGCCGGGATATGGCGTTGGTGCTACCCGCGCTGACTTCCGGCTTGATGATGACACTCAATCTGGTATTGATCCTGCTGCCCTACACCGCCCTGATGGCGCTGTTCTCACTCTGGGCCAGCTCGGCCAGATTAGCCAGTGTTTTTGCGGTGCTTTTCTTTGCCGCCATGATGATAGTAATGGCGGTTATCAATGCTCAGCTGCCCATGCTCTCTTTCATCGGTTATCTGGTGCCCGGAGCACAGATAGATGCCATGCTCAATGCCCAACCGCTAACGGCACTGTCAAGTGCTTGGTTGCCACTGCTGCAAACCATTGGGTTATTGGCAATAGGCCGCACCATGATGCAGCGAGGTGATCTATGAGTCTGATTAACTGTAAAGGCCTGAGCAAACTCTACGGCAGCAAGCGGGCATTGGATAGCGTCGACTTGCAACTGGAGCCCGGTAGTCCCATCGCCCTGGTCGGCCCAAACGGTGCCGGCAAGACTACATTGATGAGCCTGCTGCTGGGTTATATACGTCCAAGTAGTGGTGAAATCACTGTGATGGGACAGCGCCCGGGTAGTAGCGAACTTTTGGGACAGATCTCTGCCCTGCCCCAGGACGCCGCCCTGGATCCCGGCTTCAGCCTGCTGACTCAATTCAGCCTGTTTGCCCGCATGCAAGGTATGGGCGCCGAAGCTGCCAAGGCTGAATCCATGCGGGTGCTGGCGCTGGTAGGCCTTGAGGACGTCGCCAATCAAAAACCCAACTCTCTGAGTCATGGTATGGGGAAACGCGCCGCGATTGCTCAGGCGCTGATAGGCAACCCCAAGTTGGTGCTGCTGGATGAACCCACGGCCGGACTGGATCCCGCCAACGCCCGCAAAATTCGCGAGTTGGTAGAATCCCTGAGCGCAGACACCACCTTTATTATCAGCTCCCACAATCTGGATGAGCTGGAAAAGCTCTGTGATAGAGTGCTGTATCTGGACAAAGGTAAACTGAGCCAGTCGGTCACCATGCAGCAGAGCAGCGCCGAAGCCTATCTGACGTTGCAGATGCAACACTGTGATCAGGAAAAACTGCTGGAGGCACTCTACGCCCTTGAAGGTGTTTACGAGGTCTCGGCCAAGGGCAAACAAAACTACCTTATCCGTTACCAACCGGAGAAGGACACCTTGGATATCGAGCTGCTGCAGCTACTCAAGCAGAATGGCTGGCAATATCGCAGCCTGATGCGAGGCCGCACACTGGAAGATACACTGTTCGACGGCGCAGCCTGAATCTCAGCCACTCGTCTATACCTGTCGAGCCCTGACACGCAAAAACCTATGCCTTGGCATAGGTTTTTTCTTTCGTCTACAGCAGGTTAGTGTCACGCTTTTACTTTTTTAATCGAACCACCCAGGGTATTTTCACCTAGCCCCGCTATTTACACTCATTCATATCAATTTGTATCAAAATCAGTTTGCAGCAGCTTAATCACATCCCTTTCTACTTTATGCCTGCTATTTTCACCAACAAAGTCTTGGGAAAGGCACAAGTGCGTTATTTTTCGTAAGGAGTGGCTTGGGCCTGACAGAAGTCGTACCGGGGGCCTGCCAAAATCGGATAAATAAGAGACTCAATTGCGGTTATCGGGATAAATGAAGGTATATTTTTTAAAACAGAGTAATAGCTTGAAATAAGTTAATCTTAATTTGAGAGATCACTACAAATTAGAATAAAAGCTCTAGCCAGAGACCACTTGTTGAAGAGATAAAAGACTGAAGAGATAGAAATTGAGCTGGCTTAACTATGAAGACATGAACAACCAATACATGAAAATCAAGGCATAAAAAAACCGCGCTTCCTTACACACAAAAGTGTAGGCTCGCGCGGTTTATTACGATATCGCTCGGGTTACCCCGAAAAGCGATTAGCCGATAACAGAAACGTTTTCAGCTTGAGGACCTTTCTGGCCCTGAGTAACAGTGAAGGATACTTTCTGACCTTCGTCCAGAGTCTTGAAGCCGTCAGAGTTGATGGCGCGGAAGTGTACAAACACGTCTGGACCAGACTCTTGCTCGATGAAACCGAAACCTTTGTCAGAGTTGAACCACTTAACTACACCAGTTACTTGTGACATGATATAAATCCTGTAAATAAAACTATCTTTTAAGCCTTAACGGCGGTGGAGCTGAAAATGCCGGTATTACTTATGTTTACAGGACGAACTGGTCGTATTGAAGACATAAAAATAAGCCCAACTTTCAAGCTAAGTAGACTATAAATCATTCTGGAGATAAGTCAACAAACTTAATTGAGCCCTTGAGGTTTTTTTTACTTAAATTTCGAGTATTTGCCGTAACAAGTTGAAACCTATCTTATAGTTCTACGTCTTATGTATTACGCCGGTAAACCTGAATGTAAAAATCCAGCTCACAACCCAATCCCTCAGCTTGTAGCTGCTGTTTTTGTTCGGCGCTGAGCTTCCAGGCATAGGGAGTCATCTCCAAAAAGTCATTGCAAACCTGTCCGGCCGGTAAAACCAGCGGCCACTGCAATCGCTCATCATGCAGCAGACCAAAACCCGGTAGCTCTGACTTGGTCTGCTCATGCTCTCTTGGCTCACTGTAGATGATCTCTTTCAACTGAAAGTGATGTCTGGGGCCTGGGGATACACAGATAAAAATGCCGCCTGGCCTACACACCCGCGCCAACTCCTGATCTTTTGATGGCGCATAGATACGCAACATGAGATCAAAAGCAGCATCGGCAAAAGGCATGTCGTAGGCGCTGGCCACACAAAAGCGCATCTGGGGATGTGCCTTGGCGGCATAGCGAATCGCGGTTCTGGAAATATCCAATCCATAGAGTTCGCCACCAACAGCTTGTTGCAAACGCTCGCTGTAGTAGCCTTCACCGCAGCCCAGATCTAAAATCTCGGGTTGTCCCTTGCCATACTCCTGCGCCAGCTCGTTGACCCTGTCGCTGAGAGCCTGATAATAGCCGGCGTTCAAAAAAGCGCGCCTGGCCTGCATCATCTGCTTGTTGTCACCGGGATCGCGGGAGTTTTTCTTCTGCACCGGCAACAGATTGACATAGCCTTCCTTTGCCTGATCAAAACTGTGGTTTTGGCCACAACGCCATTGTTTTCCGTCCTGCACCAACTCACTGCGGCACAGGGGACAAATATAAGTCATGCATTACTTCCATCAGAATTGGGCTTTGCAGCCCAAGGTGGTTTTACTCTTCGTCGGTCAACTGCCTGACCATGGCATTGAGCTCCGGCGATGACAAGAGTTCATAGCACTCAAGCGCGCGCCTGAGCCTTTCTTCGGTGCCATCATGGTTGGCACTCTGGCGGTAATTGGGACGCTCAAGCGACTGATTATAACATCGCAGCAGCCATTGGCGTTTCTGAGATAGACCTGTGAGCAGATGCCAGACTTCATTGAGCAGGCCTTCGGGCAATTTAGCCCCATGCGCCTGCTGGTATCGTTCCAGCCTGATTCGAGCCTGAGTCACTTCACTGAGTTGCACCGCCAACTTTTCACTACTGGCTTGATAATCCTGAGCTTCGGCCAACGCTGTCTTGGCCAGAATGATCTCTCTTGGCTCCTGGGACAAACGCAAATCCTGCTCCAGGGGCAGCAGCTCGAATCTGCCGGTTTGTAACGAGCAGAGAAATGTCTGCCCCGGCCATAAATCGAGACACACTCCCTGCCTCAGGGCAGCGATGCAACTTGAAGTACTGGTTCCAACTTCAGAGTAGAGTCTAAAGCCCTGACCTGCCGTGCGCGACACTCCATCCTTCCTGACGGATTCCAAGGGTAGCAACTGCTGAGTCAGAAAAGGTTGCAGCCTCAAAATAAACTGCCCCTGCGAAGCCTTGTCTTCTCCTTCAAGCATTACCCACTCAAGCAGCGGCGAGCGCAAGGCCTCCGACAACACAAAATCACTGACACTGTCCGGCAGGCTGAGGCACAACCTAGTCGGCATTGAAAGATTGACTATGGTGGGTGAACTGAAAAACTGACTGTACATCTGCATCCCTTCGGGTAATCCGAACCTCGTTGTCCCTGCCGGCAGGCCGCTTATTGTAACCAGAGGCCATCGATTCACCAAGGGCGGTTTTTAACCGAAATACCAGCGATAATGCTGGCAAAATCCCATTTCCGTAAAAAAATGTTAAGATAAGCTTTTGTCTACAGAGCCAAAGTCATCAGCATGAGTCAAGCCCAACCTCAGCCTTCCATATTCTGGCATGATTATGAAACATTCGGTGCTAATCCGGCGAAAGACAGGCCGGCGCAGTTTGCCGGGATACGTACCGATCTGGAGCTGAACATCATTGGCGAGCCCGAGACCTTTTACTGTCAGATAGCCAGCGATTACCTGCCCTCTCCCGAGGCGATCCTCATCACAGGGATCACGCCGCAACTGGCAAATGGCAAAGGGCTGCCGGAAACCGAGTTTATGGGGCGGATCAATGCCCTGTTCAGCCAAGCCAATACCTGCGTCGCCGGCTACAACTCGCTGCGATTTGATGATGAGGTCAGCCGTTATGGTTTTTACCGTAACTTTATCGATCCCTATGCCAGAGAATGGCAGCAAGGCAATTCCCGCTGGGACATTATCGATCTGGTTCGGGCCTGCTATGCCCTGCGCCCGGACGGGATCAACTGGCCAACCAAAGAGGACGGCTCTCCCAGTTTCAAGCTCGAACATCTGACCCAGGCCAACGGACTCGGCCATGAAAAGGCTCACGATGCCATGTCAGATGTTTACGCCACCATAGCCTTGGCCAAACTGATAAAAGAGAAACAACCAAGACTGTTTGACTACTATTTCAAACTCAGACGCAAGCAGGCAGTCTCTGAGCAAATCGATGTACTCAATATGCAACCCTTGGTGCATATCAGCTCCAAGATCCCGGCGACTCAGGGCTGTGCCACTCTCATTGCCCCTGTGGCCCATCATCCGGAGAACAAGAATGCCATTGTCTGCGTTAACCTGCATATGGATATCAGCCCGCTGATTGAATTGGATGTAGACAGCATTCGCGAGCGCCTCTATACACCAAGAAGCGAATTGGCAGAAGATGAATTACCCATACCTGTCAAACAGGTGCATATCAATAAGTGCCCCTTTATTGCCACCGCCAAGACACTGACCGATGAAGCCGCCGAGCGGATTGGATTTGACAAGGCCTTTGCCCGCGAGCAATACAAGCGCCTGCGCCAGCATCCGCAGATCCGCGCCAAGCTGGCAAGTCTGTTTGATACCCCAAGGGACAACCAGAGTACAGATCCGGATCTTATGCTCTACAGCGGAGGTTTTTTCTCTCCGGCAGATAAGGCCAAGATGGAAATGATCCGCCATACCGCCCCCGATAATCTGGCGGCGCTGGATCTCAGCTTTGACGACCCCAGACTCAAGGAGATGCTGTTTCGTTATCGTGCCCGCAACTATCCTTCGACACTGACGGACAAAGAAACACTGCGCTGGCATGAGTTCTGTCAGCAAAGGCTCAACGATCCGGATTATGTCATTCGCTTGGAAAATCTGTTGGAAGAAACTGCCGAAAATGAAAGTCACCAGCGACTTCTCAAGGCTCTGGTGCAATACTTACAGGCGCTTTAACGGAATTTTGCGAAGCCAGTCCCGTTTCCACTGTAACTTCCTGACTAAACTGGATAACCATTAGCTTAACATTTAACAAGGAATGGCCAATGCAAGACAGATTTGTAAACAGCCTGAACCAGTTGCCCAAAGCACTTGCCGAGCAATTGGTGCCACTGCTCAACGATGAGTTCGCCGGTCATCTGGATGCACAGCAGCTGTGTGAGTTGGCCAAGGCCAGCGGCCTTGGTGATGATGAGTTACTGCTGGCGCTCTTGCCTATTGCTGCGGCACTGGCCAATCCGCCAATCAGTGAGTTCTATGTCGGCGCCATCGCCAAAGGCAAGAGCGGTGATATCTATATGGGCGCCAATATCGAACTGCCGGGTGAAGCCTTGTGCCACTCGGTTCACGCCGAGCAAAGCGCCATCAGTCATGCCTGGCTGAGCGGTGAAAGCCAGGTAGTCGATATCATAGTCAACGAGAGTCCCTGCGGCCACTGCCGTCAGTTTATGAATGAGTTAGTGGCCGGGCAAGAGATCCGTATTCACCTGCCCAAGCAGCCTACAGCGCCTTTGAGTCATTACCTGCCCTACGCTTTTGGCCCCAAAGATCTCAATGTCACCACGCCTTTGCTGAGTAAACAACAGGTAAACCTGGCGCTTGAGAGCTCCGATCCTATGGTGATTGAGGCGCTGGATCACGCCAGCCTCAGCTATGCCCCGTACAGCAAGAGTCATTGTGCGGTAGTACTGGAAACGGCTGATGGCGCCACCTTCTGTGGCCGTTACGCCGAAAACGCTGCCTTTAACCCATCCATGATGCCAATGCAGATGGCACTGTCGACCCTGCTGCGCCATAATCGCAGCTTCAGCGAAATCAAACGGGCACTGCTGCTGGAATCGGCCGATGGCAAGATCTCCCTGGTGGGAGCCAGCATGGACGCCCTGCACGCAGTGGCGCCTGTAGAGCTGGAACATATAGTGGTCAGCCCCGAGCCCAACTGATAGCAGACTCAAAACCCAAAAAGGACAGCAGAAGCTGTCCTTTTGTTATCTCCAATCGCCTGCCTTACTTGTTACGGCACTTCTCCTGGCGAGCCATCAGACTGGAAGTATCCCAGCGGTTACCGCCCATGGCCTGTACTTCACCGTAAAATTGATCGACCATGGCGGTCAGCGGCAAATGCGAGCCATTGCGTCTGGCTTCATTGAGGGCTATGCCTAAGTCTTTGCGCATCCAGTCCACCGCAAATCCAAAATCATACTCACCCTTCAGCATGGTCTTGTGACGATTTTCCATTTGCCAGCTCTGGGCCGCGCCTTTGCTGATCACCTCAACTACCTTCTCGCCATCAAGCCCGGCGCTCTTGGCAAAATGCATGGCTTCGGCCAAACCTTGTACCACACCGGCAATGCAGATTTGATTGACCATCTTGGTTAACTGCCCGGCGCCAACAACTCCCAATAGTTCGGCGCAGCGGGAATAGGCAGCCATCACAGGTTTTACCCGTGCAAATACCTCCTCAGAGCCGCCGGCCATAATGGTCAATACCCCATTCTCGGCACCGGCCTGACCGCCGGAAACCGGCGCGTCCATAAAATCGATGTCCTTCTCGGCCAGCAAAGCGGCCAACTCCCGCGCCACATCGCATGAGGCAGTGGTGTGATCGACAAAGATACTTCCCGGAGCCATACCATGTACTGCGCCCTCTTCACCGAGTACGACCTGGCGTAAGTCATCATCATTGCCGACACAGGCAAAGACAATATCTTGTCCCTCGGCGGCTTGGGCCGGAGTCGCGCAGCAGCGCCCACCAAACTCTGCCGCCCAGGCTTCAGCCTTGGAGAAAGTACGGTTGTAAACAGTGACCTGGTGCCCCTGTTTTTGCAGATGCCCAGCCATGGGATACCCCATAACACCTAGACCGAGAAATGCGACATTCGCCATGATATTTCCTTGATTGTTTTAAGTGCGGGAACAGGCTGGCCCGATTGCCGACCATGCTTCAAAACCTTTGGCATAAAGCCAAGGTTTTGGTTTAAAGCAAAATTCTTATTTAAACCAAAGCCAAGAGTGACAATTCGAGCCGATGTTTAAGCCGCATTTTGCCATGGGGCAGCACAAAGGAGAAGTTGATACGGGCAAACTCAGCATCCCGCATACAGAAAAGAGCCACCAATGTGGCTCTTGAAATCAACACTTAAGGATGAACGTGCGCTTCCATTTCCGCGCCGATTTTCTTGCGCATCTCCATCAACTTGATTGCCGAATCCCTGAGCTCTATGTCTCTTGCCGATGTCGGCTGCCATTCAGGTACAGGCGTAGGTTTACCTTCATCGTCTACCGCCACCATGATGACGATACAGTGAGTGGTCAAATGGCGCTCGGAATCCTTGGGATCGCCGGCCTTTACGTCCAAACCTATGTGCATGGAGGTGCTGCCGGTATAGATCACCTTGGCGCTCACCTCCACTATATTGCCCACATGAATAGGTTTGACAAATCTGATCCCACCGGCATAAACCGTGATGCAGTATTTACCGCTCCAACCGGCCGCACAGGCATAGGCCGCCAAGTCAATCCACTTCATTACTGCGCCGCCGTGTACCTTGCCGCCAAAGTTGACGTCTGCGGGCTCGGCCAAAAATCTCAGGGTTATCTGTCTCTCTGTTCCTGCCATGGGATCCTCTCATCAGGCTTGGCGATCTGCTGACCGCACTTGGCTGAGAGTGTACGCGAAAATTTCGCAATCACCCAAACTTACATACCAGGAAACTTCCGCCAATCACTAGAGGTAAGGCCAGCCGATAGATCCAAAGCTGCAATTTGCTGCTGATAAAACGGGACAGATGAAACAACGAGTAAATGCCCATCGCCAGCAGGAAGATGCCCAGCACTTCTACCCCGGCTATCACATCGGCATCGCCGCCGGCATAAACCGCTGCTGTCAGCAAGGCAAACCAGAGCACTGTATAGGCAGCTATGGCCAAACTAAAAGTGCGAACACCAATTTCCATCGCCGGTTGCCAGCGGCTGTTTTCGCCCCGCACCAACTCGGTTAAATTGGCAGCAATCGCTCCGACTACGGCCATAACAGGAAACATTGCAGGATTGAGCATAGTGAAAACTCCAGAATCATTTGGCGGGATTCTGGCGCTATATTCAAAGAATGCCAATAGAGATGAACAAAGGTTAATTCTGGGTTTAGCTTGAGAATATGACTAACTGATTTTAAAGATAAAAAAAGCGCCATCTGGCGCTTTTTCAAGAGGTTGAATCTTAAACTCGCTTCAGCAACAAAGAGCCATTGGTGCCACCGAACCCGAAAGAGTTACATAGCACATGCTCTACTTTGGTCTGACGTGCGGTATGGGCAACAAAGTCCAGATCGCAACCTTCGTCCGGATTGTCCAGGTTGATGGTAGGCGGAACTACCTGATCTTTAAGGGCCAATACAGAGAAAATGGTTTCCACTGCACCGGCAGCCCCGAGCAAATGACCCGTCATTGACTTGGTGGAGCTCACCATCAGCTTATAGGCATGATCGCCAAAGATGGACTTCACTGCCGCCGCTTCGGCCTTATCGCCTGCCGGCGTAGAAGTACCGTGAGCGTTGATATAATCTATGCTTTCGGGTGCCAAGCTTGCATCTCTCAGTGCATTTTTCATGGCTGCCGCAGCGCCGGCGCCATCGGCTGGCGGTGAAGTCATATGGAAGGCATCACCGCTCATACCGAAACCGACCAGCTCGGCATAAATCTTGGCACCGCGAGCCTTGGCGCGCTCATACTCTTCCAGCACCAGTACCCCGGCGCCGTCGCCGATAACAAAACCGTCTCTGTCTTTATCCCATGGGCGGCTGGCCGCCTGAGGGTCATCATTACGGGTAGACAAGGCCTTGGCCGCGGCAAAGCCCCCCACGCCCAGAGGACAAGTCACATCTTCAGCGCCACCGGCAACCATCACATCGGCATCGCCATAAGCTATGGTACGGGCTGCGAAACCTATGTTGTGAACCCCGGTGGTACAGGCAGTTGTCACCGCAAAGTTAGGGCCGGTCATGCCGTACATGATGGACAGATGACCGGCAATCATATTGATGATGGTGCTGGGCACAAAGAAAGGGGAAATTTTACGTGGGCCACCGGCCATTAAGGCGCTGTGGTTTTGCTCAATCAACCACATGCCGCCCATACCGGCGCCGATAGCGGTTCCAACTCGGGTCGGATCTTCTTTATCCATCTCCAATCCGGAATCACGCATGGCCTGAATGCCGGCAGCCATACCGTACTGAATAAAGAGGTCCATCTTGCGGGCGTCTTTACGAGACAGGTACTGCTCTACGTCAAAATCTTTGACTGAGCCTGAAAAACGGGTGCTGAATTCGCTGGCATCAAACTTGGTGATAGGCGCGATACCGCTCTGACCTGCCAGCAAGGCTTGCCAGGTGCTGTCCACTGTGTTGCCGACCGGGGTCACCAGACCCAGGCCAGTGATAACGACTCGACGTTTAGTCACTGTGTCCACCTTAGATTAACGGGTGAGTTACCATGATAGGCCAGGCTGTTGCAGCCTACCATTGCCGCCGGCCAGCAGCCGAATGGTCACAAGACACGATAATGCATCGGCTGATACTGGTACAACCAGAAACTGACGGGGCGAAAACAAAAACAGGCGGCAATTATGCCGCCTGTTTTCTGGAATTCTGGATTACTGATTCTTGGAAACGTAATCGATCGCTGCCTGAACGGTAGTGATTTTCTCAGCTTCCTCATCAGGGATCTCGGTATCAAACTCTTCTTCCAGAGCCATAACCAACTCAACAGTGTCCAGAGAATCTGCACCCAGATCGTCTACGAAAGAAGCTGCTGGCTTAACGTCTTCTTCTTTAACGCCCAGTTGCTCTACGATGATTTTCTTTACACGTTCTTCGATGTTGCTCATTAGTTTTCTTTCCTATTCAAATTACGCACTTGCGTAAGATTGCGAGTAGTTTATTAGATTTGACCAACATTGCAAGCCTAGAATTCGTGGTCTAACCACGATTTTAGGCCCTCAATTGCTGCAGATCACCACCCAATTGCGACAGTATCCCTGCCATTCGCCCTTAAACCATATACATCCCGCCATTTACATGCAAGGTTTCCCCTGTGATGTAAGCGGCGGCATCCGAGGCCAAAAAGAGCACGGCGTTGGCAATTTCCTGTGCCTGACCCAAGCGTCTCATTGGAACCTGGGACATGATGGCCTGTTGCTGATCTTCTGTCAGCTCATCCGTCATATCTGTCTGGATAAAACCAGGAGCAATAGCATTAACTGTAATTTGACGAGATGCAACCTCTCTGGCGAGAGATTTTGTAAATCCGATCAAACCCGCTTTGGCCGCAGAGTAGTTCACTTGGCCCGCATTGCCCATGGTACCTACCACAGAGCCGATATTGATGATACGACCATGACGTTTCTTCATCATTGAGCGCATCACTGGCTTGGATAACCTGAAAAGAGATGTCAGGTTGGTGTCCAGGATATCCTGCCACTCATCCTCTTTCATCAGCATCAATAAATTGTCACGGGTGATGCCAGCATTGTTTACCAGAATATCAACATCACCGGCTTTTTCTTTGATCGAGGCAAATAAATTTTCAACAGATTGTGGATCTGTGACATTCAGCACCAAACCATGGCCCTTATCGCCCAGATAAGCCGAGATGGCTTCAGCGCCACGCTCACTGGTTGCGGTACCGAATACTGTGGCACCGGCCTCGGCCAGAGTAGTGGCAATCGACTTGCCAATGCCACGACTGGCGCCGGTAACCAGGGCAATCTTGCCGCTTAAGTCTAATGTTACGCTCATGAAAAGCTCCTTATTCGATCAATGCAGCCAGAGAAGCGGCATCGTTGACTGCCTTGGCAGTAAGGGATTTATTAATGCGCTTGCAAAGCCCGGTCAAGACTTTACCCGGACCCACTTCATAGAGCTCAGTGACCCCCATGGCCGCCATGGCTTCAACGGTTTCAGTCCAGCGCACCGGGCTGTATAGCTGACGTACCAAGGCATCACGGATATCAGCGGCAGCTTGTGGCTGGGCGACATCCGCATTGTTAATCACGGGAATTTGCGGCTGGCTAAATTCGATGTTACCCAGTGCACTGGCCAGTTTATCGGCGGCAGGCTTCATCAAAGCGCAATGGGAAGGCACGCTCACAGGCAAGGCAACCGCCATTTTGGCGCCTGCTGCCTTACAAGCTGCGGCGGCGCGCTCAACCGCGGCTTTTTCACCGGCAATCACGACCTGGCCTGGGCTATTGTAGTTAACCGGGCTAACCACAGCGCCTTCGGCGCTGTCTTCACAGGCCTTGGCAATGGCGTCGTTATCCAGGCCTATGATGGCAAACATGGCGCCGGTTCCGGCAGGAACCGCTTGCTGCATCAATTGACCACGCAGTTCAACCAACTTAACTGCATCGGTAAACTTGAGCACCCCGGCACACACCAGCGCCGAGTATTCACCCAAACTGTGGCCTGCCATCACGCTGGGCGCGGCTTTGCCGGCCGCTTGCCAGGCGCGATACAGGGCGACACTGGCGCTCAGCAAGGCTGGCTGGGTCTTATCAGTCTCGTTAAGAGTTTCGGCCGGTCCCTGCTGTACCAGTTGCCACAAGTCGTAACCCAGTACTTCACTGGCTTCACGAAAAGTCTCGGTCACGACCGGATAGCCTTCGGCAAGATCGGCAAGCATGCCAACAGCCTGAGAACCTTGTCCCGGGAACACGAAAGCGAAGTTTTCCATATTCATTTACCTATGATTGCAGGCAGCAAAGCTGATGCCGCTGCCCGAGTCCACTGATCTGCCCGGCAGATCAACTTGTATGCATTGAGACGTCCCGCTCACTTACGCGAAGAAAGCAGGCACTGAATATCAGAAGCGAACCAAGGCGCTACCCCAGGCAAAACCGGCTCCGAAGGCTTCAAGCAGCAAGAGTTGCCCGCGCTTGATGCGGCCATCGCGCACCGCTTCGTCCAGTGCAATCGGCACTGAGGCAGCTGAAGTATTGCCATGTTTGGCCAGCGTCAGCACCACTTTATCAAGACTCATGTCCAATTTCTTGGCTGTAGCATTAATAATGCGGAAATTGGCCTGATGTGGCACCAGCCAATCGATTTCTGACTTGTCGACGTTATTCAATCTCAGGGTTTCTGTCACCACATGGGACAACTGAGTCACGGCGACCTTGAAGACATCGTTGCCCTTCATGGTCATAAAGCCCACGGCTTCGGAGGTTTCTCCGGCTCTGGGTGGAAAGGCACATTTGAGCAGATCGCCCTGACGGCCATCGGCGTAGATATGGGTAGAGATGATCCCCGGCTCTTCACTGGCGCCCACCACGGCGGCACCGGCACCATCACCAAAGAGAATAATGGTGGTCCTGTCTTCCGGCTCACAGAGTCTGGAAAGCACATCGGCGCCTATTACCAGCACTTTCTTGGCCGCACCGGTTTTCACGAACTGATCGGCAACCGACAGCGCATAGACAAAGCCGGAACAAGCGGCAGCGACATCAAATGCCGGGATGGTATGAACCCCCAACATGGCCTGCACTTCACAAGCAGCTGCCGGAAAGGCGTTTGCCGCACTTGTGGTGCCGCAGATAATCATATCGAGTTCACCGGCTTCGATGCCTGCCATTTCAATGGCCTTCAGCGCCGCCTGATAACCCATAGTGGCAACCGTTTCACTGGCATCAGCGATCCGACGCTCAGAAATACCCGTGCGCTCAACAATCCACTGGTCACTGGTTTCCACCATTTTTTCCAGATCCTGATTGCTACGCACCTGCGCCGGCAGATAACTGCCAGTTCCAAGAATTTTTGTATGCATAAGGAGAAATCAGCTGTTTATATCTAAAAGTATCGACTCGAGACGCTGCTTGATCATCTCAGGGAGTCGACGTCTTGCTTCAGTGACTGCCAAGCTAATCGCTTGTAAATAGGCAGTTTCATCCGCATTCCCATGGCTCTTGACGACTATTCCGCGCAATCCTATCAGACTTGCTCCGTTATAGTGGTCGGGGTTCATCTGTTTGAGCACGCTTTGAATACTGGGAGCCAATAATTTGGCCAACATGCGTACAAAAAAGCCTCGGGTCAGCCCTTCCTTAAGCTGATGGATCAACAGTCTGGCAATGCCTTCTGAAGTTTTCAGGGTAATATTACCGACAAAACCGTCGCAGACAATCACATCGACTTTGCCTCGGTAAATCTCATCCCCTTCGATAAAACCTTGATAATTGATTTGAGGAGTATGTTGCAACAACTGGGCAGCCTGCTGCACCTGATCGTTGCCTTTGATCTCTTCGCTACCGACATTGAGCAGCGCAACCTTGGGTCTGGGTTGTTTGGTCACGGCTTCGCAGAGTACTGAACCCATGACGGAAAACTGGAACAGAGTATCTGAATCACAGGAAACATTAGCCCCGAGATCCAGCAGATAGACTGGCTTATGATTGATGGTGGGAAGACAACTGACCAAAGCGGGTCTGTCTATACCCGGCAGCGTCTTTAGTACCACCTTGGCCATCGCCATCAGCGCGCCGGTATTTCCCGCACTGACACACGCCTGGGCCTCGCCTCTATGCACAGCATCCAGCGCCTGACGCATTGAGCTGTCACGCCGGCAACGCAAAGCATGCACTGGCCTGTCGGACATACTGACCACTTCAGTGGTATGCCTGAGTTCTATTCTATCTGTAATGTCTTGCCCGGATTGGGCGAGATATGGCTGTATCTGGTCTTGGTCACCAACCAGAATAAACCTGAGATCTGGATATAATTTAAGTGCCTGCAGGGCTGCAGGCACAGTCACGTGGGGGCCATGGTCGCCACCCATCGCATCTAACGCAAGCGTCAGACTCGTCATAAGACAATCAACAACTTACTTGTTGATTACCTTTTTGCCACGGTAGAAACCGTCAGCAGTCACATTGTGACGACGATGCAGTTCACCGCTGGTAGCGTCTACAGACAGCTGAGCAGTGCTCAGTGCATCGTGTGAACGGCGCATACCGCGCTTTGAACGAGATTTTTTATTCTGTTGTACAGCCATTGATCTGTCTCCTGGATTACTTGCTCTTCAGTTTTTCTAACACTGCAAACGGATTTGGACGCTCCTCTTGAGCGGCTTCAATCTCGCCTATAGCCACATCCTTGGAACCTGTATGACATTCATCTACGTCATGGGTAGGTATCAAGGGCATAGCCAGTATCAATTCATCTTCAATCAATTGATGCAGACGAACTTCGCCAATTTCATTACACTCAATAGGGTCATACGCATCCGGGAGCTCATCGATTTCAGCTTCATTCCGGCAAGGACTGAAACTAAACTCGACCGTAACCTCTGTGGTAAATAGTGTCATGCAGCGTTGACATAGCAGAGTGAGCTCCGTCACAGCCTTCCCTTTCAGGTAGACTATCCCCTGTAAATCCACACCACACTCAATTGACACTGTCACATCGGAACAGTCGCCGGCACATAATTCATTCAATCGCTTCAGTTGCGTACCAGGAACAACACCTTGATAGCTAAGGCGGCTGGTCGCAGCACGAATGGGATCAATTGAAACCGGTATCTTTACTGTTTGCATAAGGCGCGCATATTATAGTTTGAAACCGCCGGAGTCAAAGGAAAAATGATGATGAGGCTCGCAAAGGAAACAAAACCTGTGCGCCCCCAGCCATCATAGGCCTGTTCCAACGGGTTCGAAATTGACGGACGCAGAATTCTACCCAAGCACAGAGCTCTTCACAAGCCGTTGCCGCGCAAAATAAAGCCAGTCATCTCATCCCAAAGCCACTCTTGCCAGGCATTGGCAAATTTGGCGACAATATCCGGCTCCCACATCGCTTTGGAACCAAGATATGACCCACCAAGATGACAGCACCCAGGCTGCGGTATCACCCACAGAACCTCAGTTGATTTTAGCCTCAACCTCCAGCTATCGAAAGGCGCTACTGGCAAAATTGGATTTGGCGTTTGAGTGTGTAGCTCCCGAAGTGGATGAAACGCCCCTGCCTGAAGAAACCGCCTTTGATTTGGTCAAGCGTCTGGCGGCAGCCAAAGCGCAGGCCGGGGCAAAGCGGCTAAGCAACGCTCTGGTGATAGGTTCTGATCAGGTCGCTGTGATTGATGGTCAAATCGTCGGCAAGCCACTGACTGAAGAGAAAGCCTGCAAACAATTACAGGCAGCCTCGGGGAAAAGCATCACCTTTTATACCGGGCTGGCGCTCTTTGACAGCCGCAGCGGCCAAACTCAGGTGGAAGTCGAACCTTTCACTGTGCATTTCAGAAACCTGAGCCAAGATGAAATCGCCGACTATGTTCGCCGCGAGCAACCACTCTGGTGTGCCGGCAGCTTTAAGTGTGAAGGCTTGGGCATCGCCCTGTTTCGGGCCCTTGAAGGACGGGATCCCAACACACTAATAGGTTTACCCTTAATCCTGCTCATCGAAATGCTCTCCCGTCAGGGTATAAAAGTATTGGGAGATGCTGCGGCGCCAGTAAGCTGAAGGCTCAGGCGCTGCCTCTTACCTGTACCTATTCCCTCCTACAGACTTGCCAAGGCACATGTGGCACTGTGATGCAAGATGATACGGGTGTCGGATGGGTCTGAATCTTATCACAACAAGGTAAATTGAAGTGCGTCAGCGCGGCTTTCGCTCTACACTAATAACAATTAATCAACATATCTCTTTTGATGATCCCTTGTAGAGTGAAAAGATGACAGATACCGAAGAAGCCTTGGCTCTACTGGCTGCTCCCTGCACAGATAAACGCTTTTTTCAACGGGCACTGCGCGCACTCGCCTTGGTGACCCAATGTCGCTGGGCCGGCTTTGGCCGACTCAAAAACAATTCCCAAGGCGAAATCATCGCCTTTTGTGACAACAAACAGTCTCTGCCTGCTTTTGAGTTTGAATTGGCCGGCTCTCCCTGTGAGTCCCTCTATCAACAACAGGAAACCAGCACTCACATACTCCACGCCCGTGATCTGCAGAAACGATTTCCCCATTTTGCCATGATCCGCGAGATAGGCGCCCAGAGTTATCAGGCCGAGTTGATCCTCGGCAGTGATGGCAAACCGGTCGGCCATATTTTTGTACTCGACACTCTCCCCCAGGCCGAAAGCGCCAAGTCAAAAGAGTTTTTCCGGATCTTGGCCCAGCGTATCGGTCTCGAATATCACAGAATGTTGGTCAGTCGCGAGCTATCCATGCACAAGCAGATGATAGCCACCACAGATCATCTGTTGGCATTTATCGGTACCGACTACTGTTACCGTATGGTCTCCAAAGGGTATGAGCAGCTTTTCAACCGCGTTAAAGAGGAGATCATAGGTAAGCATATTACTGAACTGCACGGTGTAAGCGTGTTTGAGAAGAAGATCCGGCCGCTACTTGAGCGGGCCTTTAACGGCGAAACGCTGGAAGCCAATCAGTGGTTGCATCCACCGCATCTGGCCGCGCCGTTACTGATGAGTGTACGACACTCACCCTGCATCAATGATGCCGGCGAAATTTGCGGCGTCATAGTCTCGTCCCACGACATCACCCGTCTGTCGGCGCTGGCCTTATCCAGCCTGGGCACTGAGCCATTGGATCTTAATAGCGGAAGCCTTGGTGCGAAGGACTTGAGCACAAAGAACCTGAACAAAGAGAACTTGAGCGCAGAGCCCCCAAACGCGAATAACCTGAGTACCCAATTGGGCCAGGAGTTGAAAACCGCCAATTCCTGAACTTGCACTTCACTTTATTTAGGGACTGTATTCCCGTAAGCATCATAGGTGATGTAAAAGCCCCAATGGCGTGTCGATAATAGCTTTGGGCGCTGCTTCATGTAAGCGTTCGCGACTATGGGCGCCATAACTGACCCCTATGGCATCCATACCGGCACAGGCAGCCATATTGAGATCGTGTACCGAATCACCCACCATCAAGGCTCTCTCAGGCGCTATCTTTAATTCAGCCAATAGCTGTTGCAGCATGTCCGGGTGTGGTTTACTTCTCGCCTCATCGGCGCTGCGACTGGCATGAAAAAACTCTCCAAGCCCAGTTTCCCCCAGTACACGTTCAAGACCTGCCCTTGCCTTACCTGTCGCCACTGCCAGCAGATACTTCTCACTGCGCAGCTGTGACAGCAGTGCCGGAGTTTCACTGAAAAGTGGGCTAGGCGTGGTATCAAGCAGCAGGAACTGCTGCTTATATTCCTCTCTGAGCGCCTGATATTCGCCAACACTTCCCGCTGGATAGAGGCATTGCAAGGCCTCTGTCATAGATAGGCCAATAATGTCACGTACTGCCTGCTCCGAGGGTATAGGCAAGGCCATTACCCTTGCCGTATTTTCCATACAGCGGACAATCTTGCCTATTGAGTCCATCAGGGTGCCGTCCCAATCGAATATCAGCAGCTCGTATGCCTTCATGGCCTGTTTCCTTATTCTTTGCTATACCCGAGTAAGTTTATCCAACAACTCAAGTAACTCAGGATCCAAAGGAGCCTGCACTGTCATTTCAGTCTCTGTGTCAGGGTGAGTGAACTTAAGTTGCGCCGCATGCAGAAACAAGCGATTCAACCCGAGTGCCCGCATACTGTCATCAAACTTTTGCTCACTGTACTTTTCGTCACAAGCAATAGGATGACCGGCATACTGGCAGTGTACCCGGATCTGATGAGTACGACCGGTAACCGGGCTGGCCTGCACCAGTGTGGCACCGTCATAACGCTGCAAAATTTTGAAGCGGGTTTCCGAGGCCTTGCCTTCGGTATTTACCCGCACAATGCGTTCACCCGATTTGAGCGTCAGCTTCAGCAATGGCGCCTTAACCACCTTGTCGTGCTTTTGCCACTCACCACGAACCAGCGCCTGATAGTCTTTTTGCATCTGCTTGTGCCTGAGCTGGTCATGCAAGTGCTTTAGCGCGCTGCGCTTCTTGGCAACCAAAAGCACTCCGGAGGTGTCTTTATCCAGACGGTGCACCAACTCGAGAAACTTTTGTTGCGGTCGCAGGGATCTCAGCGCTTCAATCACGCCGTAATCCACACCACTGCCACCGTGTACGGCGATGCCGGCCGGTTTGTTCAGTACCAGAATATGCTTGTCTTCAAAAAGAATTCTGTCCTCTAGGCGCGATACCCGCTCCAGGTTGGCGGAAGGCGCCGTGCGGTAGTTTTCTTCACTGACCCTAACCGGCGGAATGCGTACCTGGTCCCCTTCGGCCAACTTGTATTCAGGCTTTATCCGTTTCTTGTTGACCCTGACTTCGCCCTTGCGCACTATGCGATAGATCATGCTCTTGGGCACGCCCTTGAGCTTGCTGAGCAGAAAATTGTCAATGCGCTGGCCAACATTGTCTTCGTCAATGGTCACCAGGCGAACTTGCTGATTGGGTGATGGCGTCTCGGTATTCATAACACTTATGTTGCGGTTCGGGGCGCGCTATTGTACAACATGTTGAGGCTTTTGATTGCCGATTTTTTTGAATTCAGCTATATTTCAGCGGCGAACCCTGCGTATTGATGAGCCATTGCTCAATCTATGAACGGTTCGAACAGTGGAAAGCGCTTGAGCGATGTCTGACCTCCGAGGTCGCAAATAGTTGATTTGCAAACCGTACATAAAAGAACACTACTGAAAAAATTGTTTTTACGGTTAAACCTGGATGGAATTACGAAATTCAGACCACTTTCAAGCCGCCACTATGCTGTTTTCGAAAGTTAATGTTAACTCGTCATCAAACGACACGGCTCGACTTCGGCATTACCGGATTATTATTGAAGAATTTATGGGGTTGGTTGATGTTTTACAACGAATTCCTTGTTTTTGTAATCATTGAAAAATAAGCCATAAATAGGATGCGACACGCAGCGAATGCGTCTAACAGCAATGCGCACCTCCCTGCCTGGAGGAACGCCGAGAGGCGTCGCCCGAATGAGACCAGGCCCGTAATGCAGCGACCAGTACGTTTGATGACCTCTTATTAAGAAGAATGACGTCATCATGAAACGGATGTTAATCAATGCAACTCAATCCGAGGAGTTGCGCGTTGCCCTGGTTGATGGGCAACAGCTCTATGATCTGGATATCGAAAGCCCAGGCCATGAGCAGAAGAAAGCCAATATTTATAAAGGTAAAATCACCCGCGTAGAACCCTCTCTGGAAGCGGCTTTTGTTGACTATGGTGCCGAACGCCATGGCTTTCTGCCACTGAAAGAGATCGCCCGCGAGTACTTCCCCAAAGGTTACTCCTTCCAGGGTCGTCCCAGCATTAAAGAAGTGGTCAGTGAAGGCCAGGAAGTCATAGTTCAGATAGATAAAGAAGAACGTGGTAACAAGGGCGCCGCCCTGACCACCTTTATCAGTCTGGCCGGCTCTTACCTGGTACTCATGCCCAACAACCCTCGCGCCGGTGGTATCTCCCGTCGGATAGAAGGTGATGAGCGCACTGAGCTGAAAGAGGCCATGGAAAACCTGGAAGTGCCCAACGGCATGGGGCTGATTGTCCGCACCGCAGGTGTTGGCAAGGCCGCCGCCGATCTGCAGTGGGACTTGAAGGTATTGCTGCACCATTGGACAGCGATTCAGGAAGCGGCCGAGAGTCGCCCTGCTCCTTTCCTGATTCATCAGGAAAGCAATGTTATCGTTCGCGCCATCCGTGATTACCTGCGCCGTGATGTAGGCGAAATTCTGATCGACCACCCACAAATTTATGCCGATGCCAAACAGCATATCTCCCTGGTACGTCCTGATTTTGTCGACAGAGTCAAACCCTACTCATCTGAAGTGCCGCTCTTTACCCACTATCAGATTGAGTCACAGATAGAATCCGCATTCCAGCGCGAAGTCAGACTGCCTTCCGGCGGCTCTATCGTTATCGATCCCACCGAAGCACTGACCTCTATCGATATCAACTCCGCCAGAGCCACCAAGGGTGGCGATATCGAAGAAACCGCACTGAACACCAACCTGGAAGCCGCCGACGAGATTGCCCGTCAATTGCGTCTGCGCGACTTGGGCGGCCTGGTGGTTATCGACTTCATCGATATGACTCCGGTCAGACACCAACGCGAAGTGGAAAACCGTCTGCGTGATGCAGTTCACCATGACCGTGCCCGTGTGCAATTGGGCCGTATTTCCCGCTTCGGTCTGATGGAAATGTCCCGTCAGCGTCTGCGTCCGTCTCTGGAAGAGTCCGCCGCTCACATCTGCCCACGCTGTAACGGCCAGGGCACCATTCGTGGTACCGAGTCGCTGGCACTGTCGATTCTGCGCCTGATGGAAGAAGAAGCCATCAAGGAAAACACCTCTCAGATTGAGGCCATAGTGCCCGTGGATGTCGCGGCTTACCTGCTGAACGAAAAGCGCAAGGCCATACGCATCACTGAGCAGCGCCATGATGTTGAAGTCTATGTGATCCCGGATCCACACATGATGACCCCGAACTACCGCGTGGTGCGTCATCGCAAGGACGACCAGATCTCTGAAGTCAGCTACCAGCGTGTGGAAGAGCCGGAAAACAAACTGTATGAACCACGTAAACTGGAACGTGCTGCTGCACCCAAGCCAGCCTTGAGTGGTTTTGCTACACCTCTAAAGCAGGAAACTGCCGAAGCACCGCAGACAGCCAAACCGGCGGCCAAAGCCGCAACGACTGAAGCGGCCAAGCCCGGAATAATTTCCCGTTTCTTCGCCGCCCTGGGTGCCATCTTCTCCTCTTCCGAGCCACAAGCCGACAAGAAGCAGGAAAAGAGCACTAAAGACAATCAGGAAGGCAGCGGCCAGAACAACCGCCGTAACCGTCGCAATGACCGCAACGACAGACGTCGTAAGAGTGGTGATGACAAAGACGGTAACCGCGATTCACGCAGCCGCAACCGTAAATCGTCCGCCAATGAGCGCCCTGCCCGTGATAAAGACGAGCAAAGCAACAAGCGTCAGGCAAACGACACCGGCAAGCCAACCCGTGGTGACCGTAACGACAAGGCTCCCAAGTCAGAAGCTGTAGATGAACGCAAGAGCCGCAGCAAGGCCCGTGACGAAAGCGAGCAGGAACCAAAACAGGAAGCCGCCCGTGAGCGTCGCCAACGTCGCAACCTGCGTCGTAAGGTGCGCATTGAGGCCAGCGATGCACAGGAAGCCGTTGACAATACAGCAGAGGCAACCAGCGCCGAAGTGAAAGCCAGTGCCCAGGCCAAATCTAAAGTAAAGGTCGAGGCAAAAACCGAGGCCAAGCCAGCTCGCGCCAAAGAGAGCGATGCCAAGGATAACGCCGAGCAAGCTGACAAGCCGCGTCGCAGCCGTCGTAAGCCTGCCGCAGCTCAGGCTGAGTCCAAGGAAATGGAAGTTCAAGCCGAAGTTGAAGCCAAGTCAGAAGCCAAGAGCGAAACCGCTACCGAGCTGAAGGGTGAAGAGTCAACTCAGGTTGCCACTAAAGCCCAAGGCGCAGAGGTGTCACAAGACATTCAGGCAAGCGCCGAAGCCAGCCCTGTTGCCAATGCTGAGCAAATCGCTGAAACCAGTGTTCAAGCTAGTGGTGTTCAAAGTGATGCCGAAGCCATCGAGAACACTGAAGAAGACGATAAGCCCAAACGTGAAGGCCAACGCCGTAGCCGCCGCAGCCCTCGTCATCTGCGCGCAGCCGGTCAGCGTCGCCGCCGTACTGAACAGGAAGGCGAAGAGTCTGAAAGCACTGAAAAGGCAAGCACTGAAAAAGCAGCCTCTGAAGTAGCAAATAACGCTAAAGAAGAGGTTGTCGCCGAGGCATCAGCGCCTGCCGCTGCCGTTGAAGTCGCCGCTGAGCAAGCAAAGCCTGCCGACAAAGCTCAAGAGCAAGCTGAACCTCAAGTTGTTGCCAAGCCGGCTCCTCAGGTTGAAGCCAAAGCTGAAGCAACAGCCGAAGCTCAGGTTGAGACCAAGCCTCAAGCCGAGGTCGCTGCCAAGGTAGAAGTCGTTGCCGATGCAAAAGCCGCCGAAGTCGAGGTAAAAACTGAGCCCAAAACAGCAGAAGCCGAGCCAGTGACAGCGCCTGAAGCCCAAGCTGAAAAAGCTGAAGTTGCAAAAGAAGCTGCGCCATCAAAAGCGGCAGAGAAAGCGAGCGAAGCGCCCAAGGCAAAAGCTGCTGAAGAGATTGCATCCAAGCCCAAGGCAGAAACTGCATCGGCAAGCGTCGCCGCCTCTGCCCCTATGGCCAAGCCGGCTGCTATCAGCCGCCCTGCGCGCCAGTCAAGCAATGAAGCCAAGGAAAGCCCGGCAGCAACACCTGCAACAACCCAGGCAAGCGCCGCACCAAGAGTCAGTCGCTTCAGCACTATGGTTGGCTCAGATACAACCAAGCCACAGGTGGATCAACGTGCTCACGTTGAAGTGCCCAAAGGCCGTGAGTATCAGGCCAATGGCGAAACAGCGCCACGCAAGAGCCATGGTAACAGCGCCGAGTCAGATATGGCCCGTCCCTGAACCTAAGTGTTGCTGAGAAAAAACCATGCCCGAGGGCATGGTTTTTTTATTTTGATCTGCTTCACACTTCTGTCACAACAGAAATTTTGCTAGTATGCGCAACTTTGTTTTTAACCCTCAAGATGGGATCCCAAGCTGAATGTTTGAACTGATACGCCATAAAACCAGCAGTCACAAGGCGGATATACTCTCCGGCCTAACGGTTGCTATGGCGCTGGTGCCCGAAGCGGTAGCCTTTGCCTTCGTCGCTAAAGTAGAGCCTATGGTGGGCCTTTATGCCGCCTTTATTATGGGACTGATCACGGCTCTCATCGGCGGCCGTCCCGGCATGATATCTGGCGCCACCGGCGCGATGGCCGTGGTCATGACCAGTCTGGTGGTGTCCCACGGCGTCAGCTATCTGTTTGCCGCCGTAGTGCTGGCCGGAATAATTCAAATTACCGCCGGAGCACTGCGTCTTGGTAAGTTCATTCGCATAGTGCCTTATCCTGTAATGATAGGCTTCGTCAACGGCCTGGCCATAGTCATATTCCTGGCGCAACTGGGGCAATTTCAGGTCAAAGTCGGCGAAGAGGAGATGGCCTGGTTACCCGGTGCAGATATCTGGCTGATGCTGGCGCTGATAGCCATGACTATGGCTATCATACATTTTCTGCCTAAGCTGACCACAGCCGTGCCTTCATCCCTGGTGGCCATACTGGCAGTAACCGCTCTGGTGGTGGGCCTGGATTTGGATACCCGCAACGTGCTCGATTATTTGCGCAATATGAGCGGTAATCCTGAGGCAACTATCGCCGGCACACTGCCAAGCTTTGCCATTCCGGCCGTGCCCTTCAACCTGGAAACCCTTTATATCATAGCGCCCTATGCCGTTATCCTGGCAGCTGTTGGCCTGATTGAGTCTCTGCTGACCCTGACTGTGGTCGATGAGATGACCCAGACTCGCGGCCGTGGCAACAAGGAATGTGTCGGCCAAGGCGTGGGTAACGTCACCAGTGGCTTTTTCGGTGCCATGGGTGGCTGCGCCATGATTGGTCAGTCGATGATTAACATCAACTCAGGGGGCCGCGGTCGTCTTTCCGGGATCACCGCCGCCCTCACCTTGCTGTGCTTTATTCTGTTTGCCGCCGCCTTTATCGAGATGATCCCACTGGCCGCCTTGGTCGGGGTCATGTTTATGGTGGTACTGGGAACCTTTGAATGGGCCAGCTTTAAAGTAATGCGCAAGGTGCCCAAGCACGATGCCTTTGTTATCGTGCTGGTGACTGTGGTGACGGTATTTACCGATTTGGCGATTGCGGTATTTGTCGGGGTGATAGTATCTGCGCTGGTATTTGCCTGGGAGCATGCCAAACAGATCAGTGCTCAAAAGAGTATAGATGCCAACGGTTGGGCGGTTTACCGCCTCAATGGCCCACTGTTTTTCGGCTCGGCGGCTTCGTTCCTTGAGTTGTTTGATGCCAACAATGACCCCAAGGATGTCGTGGTCGACTTCCAGTCATCCCGGGTCTGTGACCACTCGGCTCTCGATGCCATAGACACCTTGGCCGAGCGCTATGTGAACCAAGGCAAACGCCTGCATCTTCGTCATCTTTCCAACGACTGCAAGCAGTTGCTGCACAAGGCCGGCGATCTGGTGGAAGTCAATCTGATTGAAGATCCCAGATACAAGATTGCCGACGACAAGTTAGACTCGTAAATTAACACTGTCCAGACCATAGAAAAACGGCAAGCTGAGGCTTGCCGTTTTTTTATTCTACTTCAGCTTGGCACTGAAACGCCGTCGCACCTTATCCAGCTTGGGTTTAATCACCAAGGCACAATAGGGCTGCTCACCATGGAGCGCAAAATAGTCGTTATGATAGTTCTCCGCCGGATAGAAACCATCAAAGGCGGTCAACTCTGTCACTATCGGCGCGCTAAAGACGCCTTCCTCATCCAGCGCCTTAATCATGGAGGACGCCGTCTCAATCTGCTTATCCGAGTGTGCGAAAATCACCGAACGATACTGAGGCCCCACATCGTTGCCTTGGCGATTCAAGGTGGTGGGATCATGACTGGCAAAGAACACTTCCAACAGCTCGGCATAGCTGATGACAGTGGGGTCAAAAACTATCTGCACCACTTCGGCATGGCCGGTTGCGCCGCTGCATACCGCCTTGTAGTTGGCATCTTTTGCCGCGCCGCCGGCATAGCCGGAAGTCACTTGCGTAACCCCGGCCAAGCTTAGAAATACCGCTTCTGAGCACCAGAAACAGCCGCCGCCCAGGGTGGCCGTCTCCAAACGCTTTTCAGTTGTCGGCTGCTGAGCCTCGGCATCATCTATGGCCTCAAAGACCATGGAGACAGAATTGACGCAATGTCGCAAATTCTTGGCGGTTAACCCCTCTCCTTCAAACACATGTCCCAGATGACCACCACATTGACTGCAAACGATTTCTGTTCTGCGACCATCGGCGTCGGGTATCCGGGTGACGGCACCAAAGATTTCATCGTCAAAGGCGGGCCAACCACAATGGGCATTGAATTTATGCTCGGACAAATACAAGGGGGCACCGCATTTACGGCACAGATATCGCCCCTTGGCATTGTGTTGATACAGCTCTCCACTGAAAGGGCGCTCTGTGCCTTTTTCCTCTATGACATAACGCTCAAACTCGTTCAGGGGTTTCATTTAACGCTCCTCGATTGCTCTGCGTAACCCATAAGACCCGAATTGCAGTGGTTACCGTTCACTCTAGTTACACAGAGCCATAAAAGTGACTTGGATCACTTTACGTTGCCCCTATAAAGACATCAAGGTAGACTTGCGCCCGGGTCACCCGACTGCCAACAAAATGTCCTTAGAGACACGAGTATCGGGTCAATAAAAATAACCAAGAAAGATGATGATGAAACTGGAAACCATAGACTATCGCGCCGCAGATGCTGCCGAGCGCTTTGTAGAATCCCTGCGCAGCACCGGCTTTGGCGTGTTGCGCAACCACCCTATTTCACAACAGTTGGTGCAGGATATCTACCGCGACTGGCAGGAGTTCTTCAACAGTGAAGAAAAACAGGCCTTCATGTTCAAGCCGGAAACCCAGGATGGTTTCTTTCCTGCGAGCATTTCAGAAACCGCCAAAGGCCATACGGTCAAAGACATCAAAGAGTACTTTCACGTCTACCCCTGGGGCCGCATTCCTGAGCAATTGCAGGACAACATCCTCACCTACTACCAAGAAGCCAATGCGCTGGCCGCCGAGCTTCTGGACTGGGTCGAGGCGCACTCGCCTGCCGAGGTGGCAGCCAACTACCGCACTGCGCTGTCGCAAATGATAGCCAATAGCCACAAGACGCTACTGCGGGTACTGCATTATCCGCCAATGACAGGTGATGAGACCCCGGGCGCCATTCGCGCCGCCGCCCATGAGGATATCAACCTGCTTACCGTATTGCCCGCCGCCAACGAGCCCGGGCTACAGGTGAAAAGCCTCGATGGAGAATGGCTGGATGTTCCCAGCGATTTTGGCAACCTTATCATTAACATAGGCGATATGCTCCAGGAGGCTTCCGCCGGTTACTTCCCATCGACCACTCATAGGGTGATCAATCCGGAAGGTGCCGATATGAGCAAGTCGCGGATCTCACTGCCGCTGTTCCTGCACCCTCGCCCCGACGTAGTGCTGTCAGAGCGCTATACCGCCGACAGCTACCTGATGGAGCGCCTGCGCGAACTTGGGGTTATCTAGCGCCTGCGGGCGCTTTTTTCAGTTCGGAATGCTACAATAGCGCTCTTTTTTTCAGTTTTCAGCAGGATAAGCAATAGATGGCGATTCAATGGTATCCGGGACACATGCACAAGGCCCGCAAAGAGATAGAAGAGGTGATGCCTCAGATAGATCTGGTGATCGAAGTGCTGGACGCCCGAATACCTTACAGCAGTGAAAACCCCATGGTGGCCAAGCTGCGCCAGGACAAGCCTTGTATCAAGTTGCTGAATAAGTCTGATCTGGCCGATCCCGAGATAACCAATCGTTGGATTGAGTACCTGGAGCAGGAACAAGGAGTGCGGGCACAAGCCATCACTACCCTGCAACCTGCCATGGTCAGAAAGATCCCCGAGCTGTGCCGCAAACTGGTTCCCGTGAGCGAAGGTGCGCTCAAGGATATTCGCACCATGATCATGGGCATCCCCAATGTGGGCAAGTCCACCATCATCAATACCCTGGCCGGCCGGGTGATTGCCAAGACAGGTAATGAACCTGCGGTGACCAAGGCGCAGCAAAGGATCAACCTTAAAAACGGCATAGTGCTGTCCGACACGCCGGGGATCCTTTGGCCCAAAGTGGACAATGAAGCCTCGGGTTATCGCCTGGCGGTCACAGGTGCCATCAAGGACACCGCCATGGAATATGAGGATGTGGCCCTGTTTGCCGCAGCTTACTTCCTGCATGCCTACCCGGAGGCGATGATGGAGCGTTATAAGCTGACCTCCCTGCCCGCCACCGACATCGAACTGCTCGAAGAGATAGGCCGCAGGCGCGGCGCCCTCAGAAGCGGCGGTCATATCGATTTACACAAGGCCTCGGAACTGCTGCTACATGAGTTCCGCTCAGGGAAAATCGGCCAGCTGTCACTGGAAACGCCGGAAATGGCCCAGGCAGAAGAGGTCGAAGTGGCCAAGCTGCTGGCGGAGAAAGAGGCCCTGAAGCAGGCAAAGAAAGAAGCCGACAGGCTGAAGCGCTCCGGCAAACGCCATCAGGGTTAAGTTACCCTCAAGAAACAAGCTTAGCGAAAACAGGCCGCCATTGTGGTCTGTTTTTGTATGTCACTTATCCAACCAATTATCCAACTAAATTCCGCATAAGCTTTATGACTTAAGTCCTTTGCAGAACCGCTCACCGCGCCGGCGGGATACTCCTGGGCCTGGCGGCCTGGATCCTGGCAAACAGCCCAGCAATGCTTAACTCCAACAGATCCAAAACCTGCTCAAAGCCGCTGTCGCCACCATAGTAAGGATCCGGAACTTCCCTGATGGGAGTATCGGCAAAGTCCAGCATCAAGGCCAGCTTGTGTTTGTAAATCTGCGGACAAGCCTCATATAGGGCCTGAAGATTCTCACGATCGGCCGCCAGAATAAGATCGAAATGAGCAAAGTCCCGCGCGCACACCTGCCGGGCTTTGATCCCTGAAAAATCCAGCCCGCGCCGCTCACCGGCGGCGCGGGCGCGCCTGTCCGGCGACTCCCCTGAGTGATAACCTATGGTGCCGGCAGAATCCAACTCCAGTGTCAGTCCCATGGCCTGAGCCTTGGCCCGGGCTACAGCTTCAGCACTTGGTGAGCGGCAGATATTGCCCATACAAACCATCAAGATACGGTTGATTTCACCCTCACTGACACTTGGCACACTTTGAAATTCCACCTTAAGGTTCCTTATTGGCTGACACGGCAGGATTGCGTTCTGCATCCGGGTCGGCCGCAGAGACTTTTGCCTCAATAGCCTCTGCCGGGAAACTGAGTCGATAGTCGGATCTTACCCTAAGGAAGCGGGCAAACCTAGGCTTGCCGCCCGAGGTCAGCCCGGAGAAAGCAAAGGTCACCCAGGTTCCGGGAAGTGGCGGTGAAGCCCTCTCGGCATCGGTGAAACCTGTTCCCAGACGAAAGCTTACCCCAGCCTCGGTTTGCACCAGCAAGGCGCCCATCATGCCTTGATACTTGCCCTTTCCCGGAAGTATCGCCAGTACTCGCGCCTCGGCATCTTCCACAGGTTTGAGTTTTAACAAGGCATCACTGCGCCCCGCCAGATACATGGCATCGATGCGGTGCGCCATCAGGCCTTCGCCCCCTTTGGCCACCACCTGTTGTAACCACAGATGTAACTCTTGCGTGCTGCTCAGACGCCGCTGCTCGATGACATAGAGATAAGGGGTCAGTTGGTGATACTGCTTGAACGCCTGATAACGTTCAGCAAAAGCCATTTTCAGCCCGGGGGCATCGAACAGATAAAAACCCAGCTGGCGCCAGGAGTCTGCTTCGCCTAAACCTCTGGCCAGCAGCGATGCAGTATTAAAGCTGTGATAGCCGCCCCAAAGCTCTCCTTCGAGTGCCACGGCAGGAAAGTCCTTCACAAACCAAATTGGTGCAGGAATCACTCTGCCCGAGCGGCTCAGCAAACGCCTGCCGTCCCATCTGGCGCGGACACCATCGAGTTTTTCACTGACAAGAAAATCCTTGATATCGGCCTTTTGTTGTTGCCAACGACCGGCCAGCTCCGGGGCCGGTAATTCTCTATCACCGGCCGCCGGAAACGAGAGCATAAAAGACAAGGCCAGCAGAAAAGTTTGCAGCAGTAACAGCATGGCCGGAAAACGTTTAAGGTATGCTGTTGTCGGTAACGATTGCAGATATTGCATAAGCCCTCCCTGGCTATCGGCCAATTGCCTGCTACATCCTATAGCAGAGACCAAAACTACAAAGATCAAAACTACCAAGAGTATAGAAAGTCGTGGCGGTTATGGTGACAACTAGTTTAACGATTATCGAAACGGCCCTACCCGCTTTGCCAAACCTCCCACCATGCCATAATAACGGCCAAACACCCGTGGTAGGTGCAGTAACTGTTATATCAGCGGTAAGATGAGCTGCTATAATGCCGCCGCACCTTGGAAACCTCAGCGCCACTGCACTAATAGCCAAACTAGTCACGAGTGACCAACGCGAGGTCAATAAAGGAAGCGACAAGTTGCAACCCCATTAACCCAGGAACCTTTCACGGTTCAGCGGGTCTTTATACAGCAACCGGCCTTAGCCACAGATCAAGAATTGAGAGAATATGAAACCCGCCAACAATCACGGACTGAAACGCATTTTCCGCGCCACCGGCTTTTCCATCAAGGGCTTATGCTCAGCCTGGAAACATGAAGCCGCCTTTCGCCAGGAAGCCGTACTGGCATTGTTAATGATCCCGCTGGCGTTATATCTGGATGTGGCCAAGACAGAAAAAATACTGCTGATAGCGACGGTATTTATTGTCATCATTACCGAGCTGTTGAATTCGGCCATTGAAGCCGTGGTCGACAGAGTGGGTGATGAAATTCACCCCTTGAGTGGCCAGGCCAAAGATATTGCCTCGGCGGCGGTCTTTATCAGCCTGTGTTTATGCGGCCTGACCTGGGCCGTGGTTATCTGGCCTCTGGTGTTCTAAAGCGCTTTGGTATGTTGATGCACGCTTTGGTATTTTGAATGCTTCAGTAGTAAGGCAACCGGGCATCAAGGCAAAACGCTCAATGCCCGGCCAAGTTTAGAACTGACTTCTGAGGTAGTTGACCGCTTGCAGTATCTGCTCCAGGCGGTCGTTGCCCGGCAAGTAGGCTACGTAAACATTGCGCCTGAGCGGTGTCTTATCATCAATCACAAACAACTCCCCTTTCGCCAGATAAGGTTCAATCATGTTTTGCGGCAAAAATGCACTGCCACCATTATTGAGCAGAAAGTCCAGCGCAATACGAGCCGAGCCGGTATGCAGTACAGGAATGGGTAACTCGGCATAGTCTCTGGCATGTTGGATATTGAATGCCGTGCCCCAATCGACCTTGATGTAATGCCTGTCCGTCAGTTCATCGACGGAGGAAGCCACCTCTGTGCTCACCAGATGCAGCGACACCTCCCCTATCTGCAACAACTCAAACTCTTCCAGCTTAGGGGGATCGAAGGCAATGGCCAGATCCAGCGTTCGGTCCATCAACTGTTTGGTCATGGCCGCCGGTGCCAGAATTTCGGTGCGCAGCGCCACTCCGGCAAGCCCCTGATGTAAGCCTTGCATATATCCCTGCAGATAAGCGTCCCAGATATTGGGCGCCGCACCGATAACCAATTGTACCGACTGGTGCTCACTCAAGGAGATATCCTGTTTGGCCCGCTCCCAAGCGGTCAGTACCGCTTCGGCATGCGCCAGCATCCGCACCCCGGCCGGGGTCGGTTGTATGTTGTTTCGCTGCCGCTCAAACAGCTCGACGCCGAGAATACTCTCCAGCTGCTTAACCCTGAAAGATACTGCGCTACGGGTCAAATAGAGGTTCTCGGCGGCCTTCCCAAAATGGCGGGTATGGGAAACTTCCAGAAATGTCTTGAGTAAATCCGTGTCCATAAAAAATTCTTTATCGTCATAGACAAATTTTTTTGATTTATAAATCAATCATACTAGCCAATACTCTGCTTGCAAATCTCCTCAAGAACCATTTTGTAAGGAATATCGCCATGTTGACCACGACTCCTTCACCATCGGCACTGCAAAGTGCGTCTATGCAACAAGCCGCCAATGAGAGTTTCGTCAGCGAACGCCGTTTCTATGACGACAAGAACTTCCCCAAAGGCTTTCGCCGCAGTGGGGATTTTACTTACAACGAAGCAGAATTACTCGAAAAACATGGCGTTGCCATGAAAGCTCTGGCAGAGGGACGCCAAGCCCCCCGTAACCCGGAGGAGAGTCATTTTGTTGAAGTTGTCCGCGGAAATTCCGCTCCCGGTAGCTTGTTGGAAAAGATCTGGGTAAAGTATGTCAAGTTGGCTTCAGGGAAGCCTTTCTACGCAGTTGTCGGCACCACTTTGGTGAAAAAGGCCGATGCTGAGTATCTTGACGATATGATAGATGACGATGTTCAGGATGAGCCTGAACTTGAGGATGACCAATGAAAATTAGGGTTTGCGACTAAATGCGTGGTTGGATTTTATATAAAGAGACCGCGACTCAGCTAAAACCTGAATTGTATGAGATTAACCGATTGTTGGAGGCCGCCAAGGCCGACAATATCGAACTTGAGGTCTATGCTCCCGATGAGTTTGACCTTACAGTGACCCGAGAGGACAACAAGAGTATTTTACTGAACGGGCAACCAGTAGAGTTGCCCGATTTTATTATTCCTCGTATGGGATCGGGTACCACCTATTTTGCCTTGGCGATTATCCGCCATCTGGAGCGTCTTGGCGTTTATTGCCTTAACTCTTCCAAGGCGATAGAAACCGTTAAGGACAAGCTGTTTTCCCAACAACTGTTGGCCGAAAAGAATCTGCCAACGCCCAAGACCATGTTGGTAAAATTCCCGGTCGATGTTGACTTGGTTGAACGCCACTTGGGTTTCCCTGTGGTGATCAAGACACTGTCCGGCTCGCAAGGCAGCGGCGTATTTCTGTCACACAAGGCACGTGAGTTCGATGATCTGATGCAGCTTATCGAGGCCACCAACAAGAATGCCAACATCATTCTGCAGGAGTTTATCTCCAACAGTCATGGCCGGGACTTGCGAGTCTTCACCATAGGTGGCCGGGTAGCGGGTTGCTACGAGAGACGCGGCCAAGAGGACAGTTTCAAAGCCAATGTCAGCGCCGGTGGCTCAGCCAGCCCCTTTGCGGTCACACCTGAAATAGAGTGGCTGGCAACCCAGACAGCCAACATACTGGATCTGGATGTTGCCGGGATAGATCTGCTGTTTGACAACGGTCACTACAAGATTTGCGAGGCCAACTCCTCGCCGGGCTTTGAAGGACTGGAGTCCTGCCTTCACCTGGATATAGCAGCACAAATACTGCACTTTATCCGTATCCGTTTGGGCATGTTCAACAAGGACTCCAAGAAAAGCGACAGCAGCGAGTCCGAGGCCTGATCCGAACACAAGCTTTAATATCAGACTGAAGCGCTCCTTTATGGGGCGCTTTTTTGTGGTAGATCATAAAAAACCACACATTTGTAAACATTCTATTCACAAAAACCATCATTCTGGTTTAGACTCTCTGCAGTCGCGCGGATTTTCAGCATTCGAAAATACAAGAAGTGTCATCCTGCAAGCTACAGCCGGCAAGCACTCAAACCGCGCACGTGCCGATTTATCCCGGAAAAGGAATCTCTGAGAAGGCACTTGGATTATCTGAGTAACGAAAAGAGATTACCCATTGTTGACACCACACTCTATTAACAATTCAGGTTTGAGACTGTCGCTGACACTCGCCCTGCTCTGCTGCGCCACTACCCAAGCCCAAGCCGGTGAGTGGAGCTTGAATATTGGTGGTTTCTACTCTCAGTCCGACACCAATATGCAAGTTACCGATCCCTTGGTCGGCAATGATTTCGATCTGGATTTTGAGTCTGATCTGCAGTTGGCGGAAAACGAGTTTCTGCCTCTGTTTGAATTGGGATACCGTTTCAACGATAGGCACCACATCTATTTTGACTGGAAACAACTGCACCGCAGTGCCGAAACTCAAGCGGTCAGTCGGCCATTTCAGATCCAGATTGACGATACCGTCTATGATGTCAAGGCCGGTGGCCAGCTGGGCACCACGCTCAATATCGATATCGCCCGTATCGGCTATGGCTATGATCTGTTTCAAGGCAACGGCTATAACATAGGGGTCAGTGTAGGGCTGCATACCATGTTCATTGAAAGCAGCTTCGAAGGTTCAATCGGGGCCTGTGCCACCTCAGAGCTCAGCGGCAATATCTGCAGCGCCCAGCCCATTCCCAGACTGGTGGATGAAAGCGTTACCGCACCTTTGCCGAATATTGGCCTCTTTGGTGACTATGAGCTGGCACCCGGTTGGCAATTTAATTTGCATGCCCAATATTTTTCCGTGCGCCTTGATGATCTCAAGGGCTCACTGGTCGATATCAGAGCCGGCATGAAAACCACCCTGAGTGATCGTTGGGACATCACCTTGGCCTATAACTATTACAAAGTGGATGTGGATGTGCGTCAGAGCGCATCGGACGCCGCGGTAAAAGTGGCCGACTACAACCTCTACTATAGTTTTATCGGCCCTATGTTATCGATCAGCTACCGTTTCTGAACTTGTTCTCCGCTTGACGGTACAATCACGCTTTTTCCTGACGCTTTTTCCTGACGCTTTTTCCTGACGCTTTTTCCTGACGCTTTTTCCTGCCCCCTTTCCCTGACCATAGTCGCTTATTGGCAGCTCGAGTCAAAGCTGTCATCCACTATCTTTTGCCGACAATCACCAAGTATTCCAGTCCTCTCGCCTGCCAAGCCTCTCAAAAAGTGAGTTTGATAAAAATCCACTCTTGCTCACAGTTACGCATCTGATAATGGTTATCATTTAACAGAAAGGATGAGGGAGGAGGCAAAGATGAGTAACAAGCTGGCAGTCACAGGGCTAAATGATCCTATCGCCCAAACACTTTTTATCCCGCTCTATATGAAATCGTGCCAATCCAAACTGAAAGATGCCTTCTTCTCAGATCCTTGGGCCTGCGCGCTTATCGAACAATTTGATTATGACTTCTCAAGTTTTGACCAATCTGTATTGAGCTCAGTAGGGGTCGCCATCCGCGCGGGTTACTTTGACAGACTCACGGCGGATATTATCGCTACGGCACAGTCCTGTGTTGTAGTCAACCTCGGAGCCGGGCTCGATGCCCGCTTTCAGAGGGTTCAAATGCTGATGGGAAACACGATGGAGGACAAGGCCTCGTTTTACAACCTGGATCTGCCTGAAGTGATTGCCCTCAGAGAGCAGCTCCTTCCTGCGGACAGTTGTGAGACATGCATCAGTGCTTCTGTATTTGATAGCGATTGGATGGATGAACTCAATGCCCGTCATCAGGGCGCAACCTTTGTTTTTATTGCTGAAGGCCTGCTGATGTACTTCGACAATTGTCAGGTACAACAGTTGCTTCAAGAACTGGCCAGCAGCTTTCCTGGTTGCCATATTCTATTCGACGGTATCAGTCGCTGGATGAGGGACAATTCAGATAACCACGACAGCGTAAAATATGCCGGTGCCGGTTTTAAGTTGGCGCTCGACTCGCCACGGGAGATTGAGCAATGGCATGGAAAGCTAAAGGTGATTTCAGTCGCGCATTACGCCGATTTCAAAGAGTGGAAACGAGTAGGTTTCTTCAATTATCTGCTGTCCAAATACATTCCCAAATACTTCCACTCCAGTTTTCTGGTGCATGCCTGTGTCGAGCAGCCATGAAAAACAAAGGCATTCAATTAATTACGCTTTCAAGTGACAAGAAGCATGGACAGGTGTAACCCTTTTTGAGTCACACCTGCCACCAAACTCAGCGCTGATCCTGAGCCCGGCGCTTCTTGAAGTCCGAGTCTTCAAGCCATTGGGGCCAGTCATTGTTATTGGCCAACCGCGCCAGAATATCGCTTATCAAGGCCAAGTCCTGCCGAACCCCATCCAGACTCCAGCTTGGGTCATAATCATCGGCTGCCTTATGATATTTATGGGCAATATAATCCGGGTCTGTATCCCCCAAACTCATAAACAGCAAGCCGGGTACCCCTTCCTTGGCCAGAGCGAAATGGTCCGAGCGGAACATCAAGCCATTTTGCGGCCGGGGATCGGCCTTGACGTTGCGTCCCTGCCCTTTGGCAGCATCATTCAAATACTGCTCCAGCTCTGACACACCCTCACCATAACGCAGGATGTAATCCACGCCTTTACCCATATTCATGCCGTCTATATTGAGAAATGCCACCAGCTGCTTGGTGGGAACCGGAGGATTTTCGGCAAAGTACTGGGCGCCAATGAGTCCGGTTTCCTCGGCAGTAAAAGCGCTGAACAGAATCGAGCGTTTCGGGGCATCAATGCCCTTTTGCTGTTTGAAATGCTTTGCCAGTGCCAGAACACCGGCCACACCTGAGGCGTTATCCACAGCGCCGTTGAGCACCACTTCCTTGCCATCTTCAATGGTCTTTCCCAGGTGATCCCAGTGAGCGTGCATCACCAAGTATTCATTTTTGTGCTCGGTTCCAGGCAACAAGGCCGCCACATTGTGGGATTGCGCCAGTTCTATCTTGTTGTTCAAGGTCAGATTGGCCTTGAGTTTCAACGGCACCGCCTTGAAGCCTTTATTGACCGCCTGTTGCTTCAAGGTATCAAAGTCCAGACCCGCCTGGCTGAACAGCTTCTTGGCGCTATCGTGCTGGATCCACCCCATCACGCCAACCGATGATGCGTTGTTGTCTTTATCCACCAGGGTGTACTTGGTATTGGTGTTGCTGTTACGCACCACTCCCCAACCGTAAGCGGCGGGCGCAGTTTCATGCACAATAAACACGGCTTCGGCGCCCTGGCGGGCCGCTTCTTCATATTTATAGGTCCAACGACCGTAATAGGTCATGGCATTGCCCTTGAATATCATGGGATCCTGAGTAGCAAAGCCAGGATCATTGACCAGCACAATCAGCGTCTTACCACGAACATCCAGGCCTTCAAAGTCATTCCAACCGTATTCCGGGGCATTGATACCGTAGCCGACAAATACCACCTCGCTGTCTTGCAGCTCCACCTTGGGCGTCACTCTTTGAGTGCGGGCGGTGAACTCCTCACCGTTGCTGAAACTCATTGAGCCCAGCTTAAGCTGCATATTCTGATCTGCAGTGATCCTGGCCATGGGCACGGCTTGCAGGTAACTGTTGCCAAACCCGGGCTCAAGCCCCATCTCCTTGAAGGCCTCGGTAAGGTAATCCAAGGTCAGCTGTTCACCGGCCGACAGAGGCGCACGGCCTCCAAAAGCATCGCTGGCAAGGGTTTTCACATCCTGGCGATAGCTGGATTCATCCAGTTCAAAGGGGGCGGCCAACGCCAGAGCCGGCGTTAACAGTGTGGCCAACAGGCCACACACAGAGGTAAATTTCACGACTTCATTCCTTGCTATTATCTATTTTGTTCAGCCATTGTAACAGCGGGGCAGCATTCGGCAATCAGCGCAACAAGGTGACATTCTGTGAGCCTTTGGATCCACAAGCGGCTTAATTTATGTCAAGCTGAATAGGTAATTGCATTGACAATGAGTTCCCCTATGGCCATGACTCTGCTTCAACAAGCCGCCCAATACCTGAAAAAAGCCTTGCCGTTGATGTTAAAACATCAGATACCGACAACGCCGGTCAACTATGCGCTCTGGTATGCCTATGTCAGCGAGCGCAACCCGGCACTCAATGCCAGCCTGGATGAAGCCGTCAGCCAGTACAACACCTGTCCGCCCTCCACGGCGGAACTCCTCTACCGTCATCATCTGGCCCCGGAAGATGAACTGGATGTCAGAGATATGCGCCAGAGTATGGAGGCGATAGCGACCGAGCTGTCTCAGTCACTCAAGGATACCAGCTGCGATGCCGACAGTTTTCGCGCCAAAATCGAGCGTAACTTTGGCCGTATCAGCCGCTTGGATCAGGACGCCATGGATCTTGAGCAGGTAATGGGCATGGTCCGAGCCCTGGTGAAAGACTCGGATGATATTCGCAGCAGCACGGATTATTTGAGCTCGCAACTGAGCAAGGCCCAGCAGGAGATAGACAGTCTGCGGCTACAGCTGCAAAACACCGAAAAAGACATATTGTTTGATGCCCTCACCGGCTGCCTTAACCGCCGTGCCTTCGATGCCGACTTCGATAGCTTGTTGAGTCAGTCGCCGAAGGGCTGCTGCCTTATTCTGGTGGATGTGGATCACTTCAAGCGTTTCAACGATGAATATGGGCATCTTTTGGGGGACCAGGTGCTCAAGGCGGTGGCCAAGCGTCTGCAGGATAGTTGCCGTGACGGCACCAAGTTGTATCGTTTCGGTGGTGAAGAGTTCGCTATTCTGGTGCCGACCAGTCAGCTGAGAGTAGCCCGCCAACTGGCCGAAGCCATGAGACGGGCACTGGAGAAGGTTAGCGTCAGAGACAGGCGCAAGGGCCAGCTCATAAGCAATATCAGCGCCTCCTTCGGGGTTGCCGAGTGGCAGCAACTGGATACCCGCCAATCCCTTACCGAACGCGCCGACACCTTGCTCTATGAAGCCAAGCGTTTGGGCCGCAATCGGGTGATGCCGATATCAGGCTGAAACCGCCAGCGTCTGCAAGGCTTCTGCCTGCACCACAAATCTAAGCTCGGCGCCGCCGCTCAGGCTGTCGAAGGGATAACAGGTGATCAGCGTCAATAGCCGCTCATCACTGCCCATCAACCAACGTGTCTCAGATTCATGCACGACTGCGGTAGCCCGTATTCGATAAAAATGGATCTGGCCATCCATGCCCTGCAAGCGGATCTCCTGCCCCACCCTGGCCCCGGCCAGAATCGCGAAATGGGTATCCCGGTGACCGGCAATCACTGTATTGCCTGTCTCTCCGGCGCTGGCTCCCGAGAGCATCTGCGCCGGTCCAAAGGCCAGATTACGGCCACTGGCCCCGGCCAGCACATAGAGTGGCTCATGCTTGCCTATCCACAATTTGGCCGTGGGGTGGGTATCGGCCCAGGACCAGGGTTTGTGTGCCTGGCCGTCAGTCAGACTCTTGGCCCAGGCCTTTTCAATCAAAAACTGGGCGAACATGGCTTTGGCTTGCATATATCCTCCTTTAAACAGCATGGCCGAACCCGCCACGACCAGAACCACTATCACTATTGAGCAGATATCGCTAAAGCGCCCCCTATTGACCAAGGGCATAGCGCCTGCTGTCAGGGCCTGATGAGCCTGGCTCATCGCCCCGCCTCCTCACAAGCACGGCGGCCAAAGGCCCTGGGGAAAGCCGCCAGCATCAGCGCCGCCAGCAAACTTGCCAACCCCAGCAGCAACATCAGCCGGCTGTCGGTGGCGGTCTGCGGCAACTTACCCTGCCAGCCCTTGGGCGCATGACTGGCCACTTGCCCTTCCCGGGTCGTCGCGGCGTCCGGATTGACCGGGGTGACATCCACTGCAACCAGGCTGGTGTACGGACTGACCAAGTGGTACTTCAGCGACAGCGCTGTGACCTGGCGTTCAATGCGTTCACTGTTGGCAGCATCTTTGGCCAGCTCCAGCGCGGCTATCTGTTTTCCGGCCCAGATGAGATCCAGCCCTTTGGGCTCAGCCTTGGCATTGAGCGCCAGCTCCTGCTGCCAGAATTGGCCATCGATAAGACCGGATACGATAACTGCCTTGTGGGCATTGCTACGCTGTTTGATGCTCACCAATACCGGCTCACCCTGATAGAGATCCGGGATTTGTGCCGGCCAGTAATCCGGCACTGTGCCGTCAGGGTAGCGCAGTGACACATCTGTGATCCTGGGAGCAGAGATTTTTTCCAGCAAGGCAACCACCTTTTGCTCCACCTCCTGCATCTTGCCAATATAGGTAAAGCTGCCACGCCCCAGCTCGGCGGCGCGCTGCATAAAGTGGGAGTTGGGGGCACTGCCTATACCTACGGTAAACAGACGGTTGTCGCCGAGCCTGTCTTTAATCAGTTCAAACAGCGCCTGTTCATTGCCTACGGCGCCATCTGTCATGAAAATCACTTGCCTGAGCGCCTTACTCTCACCTTGCGAACCAATGTTATTTTGAGCGGCAAAATCATTGTTCAATGCCAGCTCAAGCGCCTTGGCCATCTCGGTACCACCGTTGGCTTCCAGGGCGCGAATAAACTGCTGCGCCCGACCTATATTGTGGGCCGTCGCCGGCAAAGAGTTGGCCGCCATGGTTTGCACTGCAGAGTTGAATTCAACAACATTGAAACTGTCCTCCGGTTTGAGACTGCTCAAGGCATACAGCAATGCCTGTTTGGCCTGAACAATTGCATCTCCCCCCATGGAGCCCGAAGTATCTATCACCAGAATAAGCTCCCTGGGCAAGGGCTTGGCCACCTCTTTGCTCTGTGGAGGCATCAACATCAATAGACTGTATTCATCCCTGGCAGCTTGGCCTTCGGCCTGCGCTAAAGAAGGTGCTGGGGTATGGGTCTGGCCTTGCTGGCTGAACAGCGCCGCTGCGGGCTTAACGCCCGGATCCGCTTGCCATTGCAACACAAAGTCGCTGTCGGCCTTGGTATTGTCTTGTTGCAACTGCACCCGAATACGGCCATCACTCAGGGTTTGTTGAGAAATAGCATGATAAGGGGATTCCAGCGACAGCAAGGGAAAACCGGCATCCAGGATAATATCCAAACTGAGGCGATTCTCCTGGCCACCGTTGTGCGCATGGGGGCTTTGCGCTTGGGAGCTTTTAAGATCAGAGCTTTCGCTATCTGTACCGGCAAACATCTTTTCAAGGCCCGCGGCTTCAATCACAGGACTCAGCAACCGCGCCGCCTCCTCCACACCCTTGAAGCTTTGCAGCATGCTTTGAGGCAGATAACGGGGCGTGTGGGTCATGGGAAAGCGCAGGCTAAACTGACCATTACGGTAATCCAATGCCTGCTGGTAGCTGAAGCTGACTTTAAGGGTTTCCCCCGGGGCCAAATTAGCCACCTGAGTGGTGAACAGGTTGGGCCGCTCCTGACTCAGTAAACTGGCGCGCTTGCCCTGAGCCTTGGCCTGCTCAAAAGTGCGCTTGGCCTCTTCCTTTGGTTGAATAACCCCCTCGATGATCCGCTCACCTATTCTCAGCTGCATGCTGTCCACCGCCGCCTCATTGGGCAGCGGGAACAGGTAACGGCCGTGGATCCACTCCTGGGTATCATTGGTGAATGACTGGGTGACGCTGACTCTGTTACTCCAGCCACTGATGCTCATGCTGACTTCGGTTGCCAGTGCCGGGGCCTGAGTGTCGCCAAAAGCGAGCACCCCGGCACCTGGCCATTGCGGATTATCAATCAGTTGAAGGGTACCTTCCTGAGCCTGGACACTTGCAGGCTCTTCGGCAAATTGGGGACCATTCTCGGCCCAGGCTTCAACCGAGCTCACCAGGTTAAACACCAGCAGTGCCAGCAGGGCAAAGCCTGAAAATTGCAGGGCGTTGACGGCCCTGCATAAATAAGTATCAGAATCGCTGTGACTGGCGGCGGGCATTCTCTGAAACTGCTCGTTTTCCTGCCGAGGGATATCCATATTCATTTTGTCGCTCCCTCTCAATTACCGCTTTGTTGATTGGCTGCCAGAGCAGCTCCCTGAGTCTGCAATTTCAGCGTGACCCGACGGTCAAAGAAGTCACTCTCGCGGCTCTGTTTGGCACTGAGGGGAGAACTGGCACCCAAAGCCTGGGTTTGCAAACGCTCTTCGGCAACGCCTTGGCTAACCAAATAGCTTTTCACCGCCTCAACTCGCTGTTCAGACAGCGTCTGGTTGTAATCAGAATTACCACGGCGATCGGCGTAACCGGTCAGATCCAACATCAGCTCAGGCGACAGGCTCATGGCATAGGCCAAATCGTCCAGCTGGCGGGCAAAGTGGGGTTCGATTTCGGCGGTGCCGGTACGAAACTGCACATTCATACCCACTATCAACTCTTCGAGCTGGGTAGCCCGGTCGCGGGAAAGCGCATTAAGACGGCTCTGGGCATCGGCGTATTGCAACGATAACTCCTTCAGTGCTCGCTGCTTCTCACTGAGACTCGCCAGTTGTTCGGTTTGCTCGGCCAGCTGTTGCTGCTGACTCTTGAGCTGCTCGTCATCGCCCACAGACTTACCCACTATGCCGCCGGTGAAGGCACCGATAACAGCCCCCACAGGTCCCCCAACCACGGCGCCCAGCAGTGCGCCTGTGCCAAAGCCAACCAACTCTTCGTTGTGGTCTCTCTCCTGAGTCGGTAAGTTTGGCTGGCTGTCGGCGTGCGCCAGAGAAGAAGTCAGCAACAGTGATGCCATGATCAGGGAGGCTATGGGGGTCTTTTTCATCATCTCGATTCCTTTTGTCTTGTAGAGCTTGCTGCCCAGTTGGCAGCGTTCCTCGTCGTTGAGATGATTAAACCCCATTGAAATGGCAAGTCTGGGGAGCAAAAATGGCACTTTGGCTATCAATTGTGGCAACAAAATGGCAATTGGAAGCGATCGCTTTTTTCACGGCTAAAATCCTGTATAGTCACGGCTATTCACGGCTCGGCAGGAACAAGAGGCAGATGAAACGCATTGCCATAGTGGAAGATGAAGCTGCAATAAGAGAAAACTACAAAGATGTGCTGCAATCACAGGGTTACTCTGTGCAGACTTACGCCAACCGCCCCGAGGCCATGCAGGCCTTCAACACCCGCTTACCGGATCTGGCCATTATTGACATAGGTCTGGAGCATGAAATCGATGGTGGCTTTACCTTGTGCCAGTCGCTGCGGGCGATGTCGGGCACCCTGCCGATTATTTTTCTCACCGCCAGAGACAGCGACTTCGATACGGTTTGTGGCCTGCGTCTGGGTGCCGATGATTACCTGAGCAAAGATGTCAGTTTTCCCCATTTGCTGGCGCGGTTGGCGGCGCTGTTTCGCCGCTGCGAACTCGCCGGCAGCAGCGCTCCGGCCGATACCCTGATGGAGCGCGGCGCCCTCACCATAGATGCCAACCGAATTCAGGTATACTGGCAACAGCAGCCGATTGAATTGACAGTGACCGAATTCTGGATGGTGTACGCCCTGGCCAAACATCCCGGCCATGTGCGCAGCCGCACCGAATTGATGCAGGAAGCCAAGATTTATGTCGATGACAGCACCATTACCTCCCATGTAAAGCGGATCAGGCGCAAGTTTATCGCCGCCGATCCGGCCTTTGACTGCATTGATACCGTCTATGGCATGGGTTATCGCTGGGATCCCGAATCTTGAAGTTTCCCTCCTATCACCCGCCAATAGGCCTCAGAACCAAGACCCTGGTACTGTCGCTGTTTTTGCTGTGCCTGCCCTGGCTTGGCTATCAGTATGTGTGGGAGATGGAAAAATATCTGCGTCACGGCCAGGAGAAAACCCTGGAAGGGACTACTCAAGCCCTGGCTACGGCGCTGCATGAAAGACCCAGGCTGTTCGACAGCCAGGCCAGTTTCCTCAATCAAGTAGAAAAGGGCCGCGATCTCTACGCCTATCCGCTCAACGGCCCCATTCAGCTGGATGGCCGCCTCAATGATTGGGAGGCCTACCGCCATCGCGCCATGACCTATGGCGAAGAGCATACCCTGATGCGCTTGAGTGACAGCCAGTCAACGCTGAGCTTTACCCATATGGTAGGTAAATATGGCGGCTACCTTTACGGCTTTTTCGAGGTAACGGATCCAAAGGTGATTTACCGCGGCCGCAACAGCCTGAGTGTGGATCGCAACGACTATCTGGCTATCGCCACCCTGGCCCCGGATGGCCGTTTTCGCCGCTACACCATAGCCAACAAGCACGATGGCTGGCTCAGCGCCTTCGAGTTGCCTGAAAATCCGGCGCTCAGCGCCCCGGTGACACCAGAGGTCCGCATTCAGGGCCAGTGGTTGAAAACCGATAAGGGTTACAATATTGAACTCAGAATGCCGCTGGAGATGGTGGGCAGTAAACTCAGTTTTGCCATTCATGATGTCAACGACAAAAAGAGCCGCAGGCTGGAAGCCATAGTTGGTACCTCGGCCACTGACCGCGCCGACAAGCTGGGGACGGTTCTGGTACCATCACCGGAAATTGAAAGTATTATCAAAGGTATGGGGCATAACAGCTCGCGGATATGGGTGGTGGATGTCCATGGCCGGGTGCTGGCCAAGTCGGGCGATATTCGCGCCGATTCCAGTGTCTGGACCCGCTCGGTCGAGGAGGAGCGGCAACCGGAAAGCTTCTTTGGCAAACTGGAACACGACTATCTACACCCCATCTACTACACAGTGCTGACCAAGCCGCCTATGGATTTTATCGACTCACTGCAGGACTCGACCGAACTCGGCGGTAGCCATATTCGCCGGGCGCTGAATGGCCAGATGGCCTCCACCTGGCGCCTGACACCGGATAACAAGGCGGTGGTGTTGGCGGCGGCCAGCCCCATCTGGATTGACGATAAGGTGATGGGCGCCGTGGTTGCCGAGGAAACCACCCATGGTATCCGTACCCTGCGTAACCGGGCACTGGAGAAGCTGTTCAATGTGATCCTGACCGTGATGGCCATGGGAACCCTGGCACTGTTTGTGTTTGCCTCCGGGATCTCCAGCCGCATTCGCAAACTCAGGGATCAGGCCGAGCGCGCCATCGACAGCCAGGGGCGGGTTCGCGACACCATTCCACCTTCAAAAGTGCGCGATGAAATTGGCGATCTGTCGCGCAGTTTTGCCAATATCGTCAACCGATTGGGGCAATATACCCACTATCTGGAAAACATGTCCTCGCGGCTATCCCACGAATTGAGAACCCCGGTGGCCGTGGTACGCAGCTCATTGGAGCACTTGAGTCTGCAGCAACTGGACAAGGACACGGCCAAGTACGTCGACCGCGCCCAGGAAGGGGTCAATCGCTTGTGGCTGATCCTCGCCAACATGAGCGAAGCCACCCGGCTCGAGGAGTCCCTGTCCCAGGCCGAGATAGATGAATTCCCACTGACCAAGGTTGTGGCAGGCTGCGTCGCCGGGTATCAGATGACTTACAAGGAACAAGGTTTCGTGCTGGTGTTGCCGGATGAACCTTTGACCATGCGTGGCGTGCCTGAATATGTCGCCCAGCTGATGGATAAGCTGGTCACCAACGCCATTGAGTTCAGCAAAGCCGATACCGATATCCGCATCAGCCTCAAGGTGCAGGGCAAACAGGCCCTGCTCAGGGTGGAAAACCAAGGGCCACTGTTGCCGGAAAACATGACCGAGCAGATCTTCGAGTCCATGGTCTCAGTGCGGCCACAAACGATGCAGTCCAAACCTCATCTGGGACTGGGACTTTATATCGCCAGGCTTATCACCGCCTTCCATGGCGGCCATATCAGTGCCAGCAACCTGAGCGACGGCTCAGGTGTCGAAATTCGGGTCAGCCTGCCGCTGCTTTAAGCCGCGGACAACTTGAACAAGTCTCAAGCCCGCCGCACTGGCAATGACAAGATTCAATGTTAATATGCCTCAAAGGGGCGCTCGCCCCGCAATCACAGACAAGAGTTGCATCCATGAAGAAAGCCACCAAGCTGGTCTCGCTCGGCCGGGACAAAAAGTGGAGCAAGGGAGTGATCAATCCTCCCGTGTTTCGAGCATCAACCGTCGTATTTGACAGCATGGAACAGATGCGCCACGCCACGGCCAATCGCGCCAAAGGGGAGATGTTCTATGGCCGCCGCGGCACCCCGACTCACTTTGCCTTTCAGGCGGCCATTGCCGAACTCGAAGGTGGTGTTGGCACTGCGCTCTACCCTTCAGGCTCTGCGGCCATCAGTGGCGCCCTGCTGTCTTTTCTGAAGGCCGGTGATCACTTGCTGATGGTAGACAGTGTCTACGAGCCCACCCGGGATCTGTGCGACAAGCTGCTCAAGGGGCTGGGGATTGAAACCAGTTACTATGACCCCTTGATTGGCACCGGTATCCGCGAGCTTATCCGCCCCAATACCAAAGTGCTGTTTCTGGAATCTCCCGGCTCCATCACCATGGAAGTCCAGGATGTGCCGACCCTGTGCCGCATCGCGCATGAGCATCAATTGGTCACCATGCTGGACAACACCTGGGCCTCTCCCATCAATTGTCGCCCGTTTGAGATGGGCGTCGATATCTCGATTCAGGCCGCTACCAAGTACATAGTGGGTCACTCGGATGTGATGCTGGGTACGGCGACCGCCAATGAAGCACACTGGGATACCCTGAGGGAGAACAGCTATCTCATGGGCCAATGCACCTCTGCAGACGATATCTTTCTGGCGGCCAGGGGGCTGAGAACCCTGGGGGTGAGAATGGCGCAACATGAAAAAAATGCCCTCAAAGTGGCCAATTTCCTGGCGCAGCGCCCGGAAGTGGATCACCTGCGCCACCCGGCGTTTGCCAGTTGCCCGGGGCACGAGTTTTTCCTGCGTGACTTCAGCGCCGCCAACGGCTTATTTTCCTTTGTGCTGAAAGAGGGTAACCGCCAGGCGATGACCGCCTTCGTCGAAGGGATGGAGCACTTCAAGATGGGATTTTCATGGGGTGGCTTCGAGAGCCTTATTCTGGCGATATCCGGTATAGAGAAATTGCGCACGGCAACCCAGTGGGAAAGCAGCAAGCCCCTGGTGAGACTGCATATAGGTTTGGAAGATCCGGACGATTTGATTGCCGACCTCGAGCGAGCCTTCGAGCGTTATCACACCGCAATGCAGGCTTAATCAGCAAAAAGCCCGCTTGAATGCGGGCTTTTTAAGCTTATCGCTGTTAGCGTCAGTCAAAGTCCAGCTCATCTGCCGACACTCCTACGCCCAATTCACGGGATAAGGCCATCTGCTCACGAATATCCTCTATTCGCCTGCGTGCAGCGCTTATCCGTATGTCTTTTTTACTGACCCGGTTATTGGATGTCAGTGTTCCCTCTTGGGCCGCTTCGCTCTTGCCTCTACTCACAGATTGATTAAATGACATGTTCTTCCCTTAACTTCACGCCGGTTCTCTCCAGCTGTCTCAAGAGCGCTTCCTGCTCACTTGGGGCAAAGCCGGTAACCCGGAGTTAAAAACGACACATCCGGTATTAAACACACCGGCAACCCTCACATCATGCCTTATTAAAGAGCCCGTTCCTATCGGAAAGTTCCCTTATTTTAATTCCGTTCAGCAAAAACTCAGGCGTATAAAAAACAAACAAGTGCAAACGCTCAATTAATTAACGCACGACACACCTTATAAATGCATAGAAACATTTGCTTACTATTATCGGTGATACAATTTTGTTTAAATAAAAACATATATTTAACAATGTATTTTAAAGAGCAACAAGAGCAAAAATAACATATTGATTTTAAATAGATTAACTCTTCATCCTTAGTTGTTTTATAAATGTTAATTTTAAATTAATTTTAAATTAATAAATATAGACAAGTGTTGCCAAATCTAGGTTTAAATTGAATCATATCTTTGTCATTGAAACATTTGACAAACAAAATAAAAACATTACCACGCAAGGCAATTTACAATAATAATCAAGGAGAGAGATATGACATCCATATCTACAACAGCCAAGGCCGTTCGCTTCGGTCTTCTGGCTGCTGCAACCAGTATTGCTTGTACAGGTTTCAGTTATGCTGAAGATAAGCCTGAAACATTTGAACGTATTGAAGTCACAGGTTCAAAAATCAAGCGTATAGGGGAGATAGCACCAACACCCGTCACAGTGATCACAGGCGATGGCCTTATCGAAGCAGGTGTTACCAACGTAGCAGATCTGCTGCATAAGATGCCTAACACTCTGGTTGGTCTGTCACCGGAAACCACCAACAACACTGTTTTTGCCAGTGGTCTAAATAACACTGACCTGAGAGGACTGGGCTCCGACCGTACTCTGGTGCTGGTTAACGGCCGGCGCTTTGTAGCCGGCTCGCCAAGCTCAGGCGCCGTGGATTTAAACAACATCCCAACCGCCATGGTTGAGCGTATTGAAATTACTACAGGTGGCGCTTCTGCAGTTTATGGCTCTGATGCCATTGCCGGGGTGGTCAACATAGTGACCAAAACCAGTTTTGATGGCTTGGCTATCGATGCTTCTACCACCCGTCCTACCGAAGATGGTGGTGAAGAGGAATACGCCTCGCTGACTTTCGGCTCTGACTTGGGTAAAGCCAACTTTGTGACCAACATCAGTTGGTCACGTCAGGGGCAGATTTCATACATGGACAGAGAGTTCCTACGTGAAGCGCCGATTGTGGTTCGCAATCAGAATGCCAATGGCCCGAATGATCCGCAGGCAGTAATGTGGGGCTATGGTCAACAGGTACTGGCTTCATACAGCAAGACAGGAACTTTTGTCTCCAACGGCACCCGTTATACCTTCAGCGATGACGGTCAAATTCGGCCAATGGATCTGGGTCAGCCACTGCCGCCGCTGACCAGCGGCCGGGTGGACTATCTCGGTGGTGAAGGCTACAACTTTGCCGAGAACTCTTTCATCAAGACGCCACTGGACAGGATCAATTTCTTTACTGTCATGAACTATGACATCAATGATGATCATAAATTTACCATGGAGGCCAACTACACCAAGTCTGAAGCCTATGGTGAAAGTTCACCTGCATTCCTCAACTTCCGTCTGTACGATGACAATGCCCTGCTCTCACCCGAAGCGGCGGCTTTGGTGACGGCCGGCGAATCCAAGGCTGGCGCTGGGGTAAACGTAGGCTATCTGGCATCTGATTTCGGCAACCGTAAATACAGTCAGGACAGAACCACAGCGCGTTTGGCACTGGGTGTTGAAGGTGCGCTGTCCGATACCTGGTCCTATGACGTTTACGCCACTGTTGGCCATGTTCAAGCCGACACCGAATGGTATGGCGAAATGTTCGAGCAGCGCTTCTATGACGCTGTCGATGTGATTAAAGATACCGACGGTAATCTGGTATGTCGTGACGAATACGCCCGAGCCAATGGCTGTAAGCCTCTGAACGTATTCGGCCGCGGCCAATATGATGAAGCCGCCTACAACTGGGTCAGCACAGATGCCATTCGCCGCTCATCGATAGATCAATACGTCGCCGGTGCCTCTGTCAGCGGCGATCTGTTTGAACTGCCAGCCGGCTTTATCGCTGCTGCATTCAGCGTTGAATACCGTAAGGAAACGGCTGAAACCCTGCCGGATCCGGCAATGCGTGAAGGTTTACTGTTCAACAACCAGTCTCAACCACTTTATGGTGAGTTTGATGTGACCGAGGCATCAGCCGAATTGTCCATCCCGCTGCTGCAGGATGTGATGTTGGTGCAGGATCTGACGCTGGAAACCGCTTTCCGTTACATGGACTACTCCACCTCCGGCTCTGATACAGCCTGGAAAGTGGGTATCAACTGGGCGCTGAACGACGATCTGCGCATCCGTGCCAACCGTTCAAAGTCTGTACGGGCACCTAACATTGCCGAACTGTACAACCCATCCAGCCAAACCTTCCGCACGATCAACGATTATTGTGCTGCCAGCTTCAGGAACAGGATCAACCCTGATTACCTGGACAATGTGTTGGCCAACTGTGCGGCTCAAGGGATCCCGACCGACTTTGAACCTTCCCAGGACTGGTACGGTTCAACTCGTCCAGGCTTTATTGTGGGTAACCAGGACCTGAAAAACGAAGTAGCAGACGACATCACTCTGGGCTTTGTGTACACCCCGTCTTACCTGGAAAACTTCAGCCTGACGGTGGATTACTGGAAGTTCGACATGGAGAACGTGATCAACAGCTTCAGCGGTGGTGAAGTGGTCAAGTACTGCTATCAGTCCAGCAGCTTAGATAACGACTTCTGTCCTTTGCTTGAACGTGATCCCGATACCCATGAGATAGTTAACTACTATGAGAAGCCGGTTAACTCGGCATCCAGTATCACTTCAGGTTTCGATATTGAAGCCAACTATCGCCTTGAAACCAGCTTCGGTGACTGGGGCTTCCGCCTGTTCAGTACTTATCTGGAAGAGCGTTCATTCAACTCTACCGGATTCGCCGATGATGAAGTCAAGGAAGTGGGTGAGCAGGAGCGTCCACGCTGGCGTCACCGCTTCACCACAGACTACACCTACAATGACTTCTCTGCCGTGCTGACAGCCAACTATCGCAGCGGCACTGTGCTGGACAACGAATGGTCACCCAATCAAAACAACTATAACGACATCCCGTCTTATACCACTTTTGATTTGACCAGCCGTTACAACATCACAGATGCATTGCAGGTTCGCGCCGGCATACTCAACATGTTTGACCGCACCCCACCTCGCCAGCCAGGCGTATATAACCAAGGTGCTTACTACGACATGCTGGGTCAGCGCATCACCCTGGGTGTGAATTACAAGTTCTAATCCAGTAGCAACCCCAAAAAAGCCTCGATCTCGAGGCTTTTCTTTTTATATCTTGACCTATCAGTTTACCGCCCTTGGCTCATAGGCATCGGTTCCCCATAGCGGCACAGTGGACAGGGCGTGCTTGTGGCTGCCGTTGGTTTCTTTGGTGGAATAGGACAGATACAGGAGTGTCTGGTGTTCGCTGTCATAGATACGTCTCACCTTGAGGCTCTTGAACAAGATGCTCAAGGACTCGGTAAACACTATCTCGCCCTTCTTCCCCAGTTCGATACTGGCCAGTTGCGCCTTGGTTATCGGTCCTGTCTGGCGACAGCTGATACTCATATCCGATGGGTCGGCAAAATCCAGATTGGCCTCTATGCGACTGATATGACAGGTTACACCGGGCAGTTTGGGATCTGTCTTGGCATCTATGATCACATCTTTGGTGGTAAATACGCCCAGGCTGACCTTGCCCACATCATCGCCGCACCCGGCGAGCAAGCCTGTTGCCGCAGTCACGACTAAGGTGGCCAAGAGTGGCGTTTTTTTCAGTGCCATGAAGAGTCCTCTTTCAATTAAAGTGCAATTTAACGGTACAGGCGCTCGGCCCAGCGGGTCAAGCCGGCCACCACTGAGCCGAAGTGATCGCCACTGACTAAAGCCACATCCGGGAAACGCGCGCGGATCTGCTCGGTAATATACGGGCTCTTGGCGCTGCCACCTGTGAGATAAATGACATCCGGCTGACATCCCCCTTCCGCCAAAGCCTGGGTGATAAGCTTGTGCACCGTTTCGAGCGATTCATCGATGGCGGCGACAAAGGTGGCGGCATCGACATTCACAGTCAAGGGCTGCGGTTTGGGCGATTCGACAAAACCTATATCCATAGCGGCTTGCTTACTGTCGCTCAGGGCGATTTTAAGCTGCTCGGCACTGCGCACCAAACGATAACCCAGCTGATCTTTTTGCACCTTCAATAAGCGCGCAAGTTTCGCCTGCTCTTTGGCATCCCGCTGCAGCTCTTCAATCAACTTGCGACTACTCAAGGCAGAAAACTCCCGCTGGGCACTGACATCGTTGACGGCGACCGCGTTCCAGAAGGGTTGCCTTGGCATAGGCTTGCCTGTGATCAGCGCACTGCCGAGCCCCAAGTGCGGCATAAAACCAGCCATCGCCAGAGCGATATCCAGATCGTTGCCCCCTACCCTTTGACCACTGTGGCCCAGGCAGTCGTCACTGCGATCTTTCTTGTCTTTAAGCTCAGGCCCCATGCGCACAAAGGAGCAGTCGCTGGTACCGCCGCCAATATCCACCACCAGCACCCGCTGCTCCCGGGTGAGTGTCGACTCAAACTCAAGGGCAGCCGCCATAGGCTCATACAGAAAAGCCACATCGGTGAACCCGGCGCGCCGGGCCCCCAGAGTCAAAATGGCCTCGGCTTGCCGGTTGCTCTGCTCGCCGCCAATGCCCTGAAAGTTAACCGGCCGCCCTATCACCACCTGGGAAATAGCCTGTTTCAGGCTCTGCTGTGCCCGGGTATGAATTTCCTGCATCATCAGGGTGACGATATCTTCAAACAGCGCCATCTGATTGCTGAGCAGGCCCGAAGCACCGAGGAAGGACTTGGGCGAGCGAACATAGAAGCCCTCTTCCGGCATCTCCATATAGGTTTCAATCGCCTGATTGCCGATGAATACCGCTTGCTCGTTGGCAAGCAAATCCAGCTCCAGGCGCGCCGTTCGGGCGCGACTCAGCTCGGCGGCGCGTTTGGGTTTGAAATCAGCCTGGGCCGCCGAAGGCAAGCGCTGCAGCACAGATTCGGAAATGAGTTCCCGCTCCATGGCATAAATGGTCGACGGCATATAGTTGCCATCCTCGGCCAGAGGCAAGAGCCGGGTCTGGCCCCCATCCATCACACCAATGGCGCAGTTGGCACTGCCATAGTCAAAACCTGCAAACATTCCGTCCTCCTGCTTTCGCTGGCTCGAAGTGGCCCGGGCGCCGCTTTTTACTTTGAAGACAAAGCCTCAGCGCCCTCTCCCGGCCAGGAAACCGGCCGAGAAAAAAGAGCGCAACATAGCATAAGCCGGGCAGAAAGCCCAATCGCCAATATCGCTCTCTTTGACCAAAGTGGGGGCATTGTCATTCTTTCGACATAAATTCACTCTACCTTTAAGGAATGCTTCTTGCGTTCTTGCTTTCTGGTAAAGGGCTAAGGCCATTTGCTGCAAACCGCGCCTTGTATCCAGGTCTATAAGCCAACGCAGAGCACACATGGGACTTGTTCGCACCTTCCTTAGCGCCGGCGCAACCCCGAATTCAAACCTGAGCCGGGCCGAAATAGCGTCAAACCAAGAAACTGCGCCCCGCCTTTATTCTCTGATTACAAGCGGATATCGGAGTGTTATTGTATATCTGCCGGGCTTTCTCTATGTCCGGCGTCTGCTCACGAGGAGTCTTTGCCGTGTCACCGTCCGTCGAAAAATTTTCTCTGGATAAGGAGCTTTCCTGGCTGTCTTTCAATGAAAGAGTCTTGCAGGAAGCAGCCGATCCTCTGGTTCCTCTGGTGGAACGGGTTCGCTTTCTGGGCATATTTTCCAACAACATGGATGAGTTCTTCCGGGTCAGGGTTGCTGCGGTGCGTCGCTCGATTCTGTTATCCAGCCTGCAGGAAGGTCGCAACTCCAGCCGCCATTTAATGGCCAAGATCCAAACCAAGGTATTGATACTGCAAGAGCGTTTCGACGCCATTTACGGCGAGTTAATGCGGGAACTGGCAAGACACAGCATCTTTCTCATCAATGAGAAACAGCTGAGCGATTTTCATAGCCAGTGGCTGAAGAAACACTTCAAGGATCAGCTCAAGCGCCACATCACGCCGCTTATCCTCAGCAACCGCTCCGAGCTGTTCAAACAACTCAACGATGACACCACCTATCTGGCGGTGTGCCTCTACAGCCGGGAAAAGCGTCAGTACGCCCTGGTGGAAGTGCCCACCAAGAATGTACCGCGTTTCATCCAACTGCCGGCAGAAACCTCGAAGCGCCGCAAGCATTTGATTTTGCTAGATAACATAATCAGACACTGTGTCGATGAGCTATTCGCCCCCTTCTTCGAATATGAAGAGATTGAAGTCTTCTCCATGAAGCTGACCCGCGATGCCGACTTCGATCTCACCGATGAGCTGGAACAGAGCCAACTGGAAAAGCTCACCAAGGGCCTGAAAAAGCGCCTCACCGCCGAGCCGGTACGTCTGGTGTATGACAAAGAGATGCCGGAGCATATGCTGAGCATGCTTACGGCGCAGCTGAATATCTCCAATACCGAGTGCCTGATCCCCGGCGGCCGTTACCACAGCTTCAAGGACTTTATCGGCTTTCCCAATCCGGGACGCAAATACCTGGAAAACGACAAGCTTCCGGCACTGGACTCGGCCGGATTCAGTGTCTGTGCCAACAAGTTTGACGCCATTCGCCGCGGCGACATCATGCTTTATTACCCCTATCACAAGTTTTCCCACTTTACCGAGCTGGTGCGCCAGGCGGCCTATGATCCTGCCGTCAAGTTCATCAAAATCAGCCTCTATCGGGTGGCGAGAAAGTCCCATATCATCCAGTCGCTGATAGATGCGGTGAAAAACGGCAAACAGGTCACCACTGTGATTGAACTCAGGGCCCGTTTCGATGAGCAGGCCAATATCGAGTGGAGCCGGGTGCTGGCCGAGGCCGGCGTCAAGGTACACCATGGGATCCCAAGCTTGAAGGTCCATGCCAAGATGTGCCTTATCGGCCGCGAGGAAGCCGGTGCAATGCGCCTCTATGGCCACATTGGCTCGGGTAACTTCAACGAGGGCACGGCCAGGGTGTATACCGACCTTTCGCTGTTTACCGCCAATCAGGAAATTGCCGCCGAAATAGAGCAGGTATTTGAGTTGATTGAGCACCCTTACAGACGGGATAACTTCCAGCATCTGATAGTTTCCCCCTATGATGCGCGCCAGAAGCTGACCGGCCTTATCGAGCAGGAGATCATCAATGCCCAAAGCGGCATCAAGGCCGCCATCACCCTCAAGCTCAATAATCTGGTGGATGAGGCGATGATCCAAAAGCTGTATGAAGCTTCCAGCGCCGGCGTCAAAATCCGTCTGCTTATTCGCGGCATGTGCGCGCTTATTCCCGATATTCCCGGGATCAGCAACAATATTGAGGTCTTCAGCATAGTGGACCGATTCCTCGAGCACTCGCGGGTGATGCTGTTCCACTCAGGCGGTGAAAACAAACTCTTTCTCTGCTCCGCCGACTGGATGGGGCGTAATATCGATAACCGTATTGAAGTCAGCACCCCGGTATATGATCCTGGCTTGAAGCAGATGATCCTCGATACCCTGGCGCTGCAATTTACCGACAACATCAAGGCGCGGGTGATCAACAAAGATCAATCCAACCCCTACCGTAAGCGGGGCAACAAGCGTAAGGTAAGATCCCAGATAGCCATACATCAGTATCTGGGCAACTACGAAAAACAGCGGCAACTGGATCTGGCCAAGCCCCAGGAACCGACGCAATAGCAAAATGAGGACCACCTTGACTGCAACACCCAAGCATTTTGTCGCTGTGGATATGGGCTCCAACAGCTTTCATCTGGTGATAGCCCGCGAGCAGGATGGCAGCATTCAGATCCTGCATAAAGAGAAACGTCTGGTACAGTTGGCCGAGGGGCTGGATCTGGACAACAGGCTGGATAATGACGCCATAGCGCGCGGTCTCGCCTGCCTCAAGGATTTCAACCTCAGGTTTTCCACTCTGGATCAAGCCAGAGTCAGACTGGTGGCCACCCACACTCTGAGAGTCGCCCGTAACCGTGAGGCCTTTATCGAGGCTGCCAGGGCCATTATGCCCTACCCGGTCGAAGTGGTCTCCGGCCATGAAGAGGCGCGCCTTATCTACAAGGGCATAGCCCACAGCCAGGAGTTGGCAGAGCGCAACCTCATCATAGATATCGGCGGAGGGTCAACAGAGGTGGTGCTTGGCCACAAGACTCAGGCGCAGATACTCTCCAGCCTGCGCTGTGGCTGTGTCAGTTATAACCAGAAATACTTTGTCGACGGCAAGCTGACGCTGGAGAACTTTCGCGCCGCCCAGGCAGCGGCCGATAAACAGTTTGCCTCACTGGCCAAGGAATATTTCAGTGGCCAGTGGGATCTCACTCTCGGCAGCTCTGGCAGTGTCAAGGCCATCTGCGAAGCGATGCAGCACTTCTTCAACGATGAAACCATCACTCTGCCCAGGCTCAAGCAGTTGAAACAGCAGTTGCTGGACTGGGGGCATGTGGATCAGATTGAACTGCCGCAGGTGGACAGCAAACGTGCACCTTTGCTACCGGCGGGGCTGGCTATCCTGATCAGCTTCTTCAAGAGGCTGCCGGTCACCGAGTTGCAGTTTGCGCAAGGGGCTCTGCGCGAAGGCGTACTATACGAACTTGCCGGGATCAGCCAATTCGGTGATGTCAGCGGCCGCACTGTCGAGAGCATGGCCAAACTCTATCATGTGGACTTGAACCATGCCGCCAAGGTGGCCACTTCCGCCAAACAGCTGTTTGATGCTGTTGCCGACTGTTGGCAACTCGAGCCCTGGCGCTCCCTGCTGGAACATGCGGTGAAACTGCATGAGATAGGGATCCATATCAATTCCCGCGCTCACCACAAACACGGCGCCTACATCATAGCCAATAGCGATCTGCCCGGTTTCAGCCAAGAGCAGCAACAGCTGCTGGCACTGCTGATTGGCAACCAGCGCAAGAAACCCAACCTGGAGGCGCTGGCACAACTGGAGCCCGCTCAGAAATTACGCCTAATCCGCCTAATGGCGCTGCTGCGGCTCGCCGTGTTGCTGAATCTCGGCCGTATCGCCCGCAGCTTGAAAATCACCCGGGTAAAACCCACGGCAACAGGCATGCAGATAAGCCTGCCCGAGCCGCGTCAACGCATCAGCCTGTTTGCCAAAGACCTGCAGCGGGAGCAAAAGCAGCTCGCCCAGTTGGGTTTTGAGCTGCAGATAAGTTATGCCGATAACTGACGTCCTGTGACTAGGCCCTTGTTATATCGGTAACTGGGGTTAATCAGTGGCTATGATGTCAGTGGCTGTGATGCCCGCCTTCAAGCTGCTGCCCATCTGCCGAGTAGAAGCCTGAGCTGCCATGTTGAATAAAGCCCTGGGTGATCATCTTGGCAATAAAAGGGTCTGACTCACTGTCGCCCACATCGGCAAAGTCGAGGTCCTGGAAACCTGAGGTAAGCCGCTTGAAACTCTCCTGGCTCACAGGCGTCAGTTTGCTGAGCCGATAAACAATACGCTGCTCACCTTGAGTGATAGTCATCTCGGCCGGCAGTTCCAGCTCGCTTATCCAGCTCAGTTGCAAAGACTGCGGCTCGGTGGCACTTTTGTTCGCGTGACGATGATTTTCCTCATGACTTTCTTCATGACTCTTGCTCTTAAGGGTATAGCTCTGACGGGTGAAGCAGCTATCCTGCAGGCTTTGGCCCTTTTCAAATTGACTCAAGGCAGCAGGCGATATCAGGTGGAACTGCCTATCGAGATCGGTGTGAATATTCAGCGCCAAGAGATCGCCGCGGCGATAGCTGATAGAGCGTTTCTCCTGGGGGAAATAACGCACATACTCGCCATTTCTATGCCAAGCCTCATAGCTGACAGGGCTGCGCTGATAGATGATGGTATCGTCAAAGCGCGTCAGGGTCAGTTGCTGCTGCCTGGCCTGCTCACCGCTGCCAACAGTGATCTGATAGCTGGCTTGAAAACGACCGGGGTTGGCGGCACAAACATTAGCATTATCGCCAATTGAGCCGCCCGCTTTGACATGGGCGTGCTCTTGGCTGCCAGGCTGGTTGCTGACAGACAAAGTATTGGCCATGGCAAACTGCCCCAGCGAAGCTGTGATCCCCAGAGCGAGTGACAGCGTGAGTGACAATGTGATTGATAATGTGATTGACAACGTGAGTGGGCGACCAAGAACGCGAGGGGCTGTGCAATGAGCTGTGCAAAGAGCTATACGAGGAGCGATATGAAGCGCTACGCGGGAAAAAAGGGGGAACGCTGGCTTGAATGTTACGCGAGACATAATAAACCTACTGATATTACTCTAAAACCAAAGAAGCAGCCTGACACCCTGCCTGAAACTAGGGGCAGGCAGGGGCATCAGGCTGCGAAACGCTAAACCTTATTGCGCCGCGGCGGCCTCGGCCTTATTGACCAAATCACCGGCAAAGTTCATCACATGGAAGATGTGGTTCTGCTCAACCGTACCCTGAACCAGGCTGGCACCCGGGCCGCGAGCGAAGATGGCCACATCTTCACCGGCATGGGTTTCACTTTCCAGCGGCACCAATGCCTCCTGATGGAACCCCACACTCTGGGTGTCTATGTAATTCAGATCCACCCGACCAGGCTCGGCGGCATAGTTGTAACGCTCATCGCCACCGGTCGCCAGCGAGCCAAAGCCCAGGCCATTGGCATAACCAACCGTGGTATAAGGCATGCCGTTGGCATCGGTAGAGTTGGTGACCGACGGCTGACCGTTGGCATCGTTACTCTTCACCAGGCCCAGGATAGGATTACCTCGGGTCGGATAGCCGGCGATGGTGAACACATGGCTGTGGTCGGCGGTAACCATCAGCAAGGTGTCATTGGCCGAAGTCTTCTCCATGGCGACACGTACCGCCTCAGACAAGGCTATGGTGTCGTGCAGGGCACGGGCCGCATTACCGGCATGGTGAGCATGGTCGATACGACCGGCTTCAACGATCAGGACAAAGCCTTTGTCGTTCTTTTTCAGAATATCGATACTCTTGGCCGTCATCTCTGCCAGGGAAGGCTCGCCGGTAACACCGGTCTCGACTCTGTCGTAGTCATATTCCATATGAGAGGAGTTAAACAGCCCCAGCGCATGCTCTGTGCTGCCGGTATCCATCGCCAGGAAGCTGTCACGGTCGGTAACGTAACTGGCGTTGGGGTACTGGGACAGCCACTCGGCGGTCAGATCGCGACCATCGTTACGCTTACCTGCTTTGCCTTCAGGATCGATAGTGGTGTTGGGAATAAACGCGCGGCGACCACCGCCCATAACCACATTGATCCCTTTGCCGTTATTGAAGTCCAGCATCTGGGCGGCAATATCTTTACAGCCGTTGGTGACGGCTTCGGCCGGCAAGTTGCTGTCCGCTTCCCAGTCGCGATCCGGCACATGGGCATAAGTGGCCGCCGGGGTAGCGTGAGTGATACGCGCAGTTGAAACCACACCGGTAGCCATACCCGCCATGGCGGCCAGCTCCAGCGAAGTCACCAGGTTTTGACCGCTGGCGGAGGAACAAACACCGCGCTCGACACCTTCAGCCTGTGAGATCACGCCAACGTCCGTCTTCACCCCGGTGACCATGGCCGTCATGGTGCCGGCCGAATCCGGGGTTTGACCATCAACGTTATATGTCTTGGCCAGGCCAAGATAAGGCAGAGTCTCAAAGGAGAGTGAGTTTTCCTCTCCGGTTTGCCCCTTGAGTTGACCATCGAGGATCCGCGCCGCCGTCACAGTTGAAACGCCCATGCCATCGCCGACAAACAAGATGATGTTTTTCGCCGCCCCCGCCTGGGTGTTATTGCTCATATTGGACGCCTTGGTGACGCGGTTTTGACCATCGACATACCATTGATTAACGGCGGTCCAGTCTTTTCCGTCACTGCCGTTGCTTCCATCCGTGCCCGGGGTACCTGCGGTGCCGTCCTTGCCGTTGTCACCGTCACTTCCACAGGCCGCCAAACCGAGAATCGCGGCCAAAGACAGTACCAGTAATTTCTTATTCATTTCCTTGCTCCCAATTAATACTTAGTACCGCCAAGCTCTTGGGCTTGATTGATAATGTGGAAAATCACGTTCTGCTCCATTACACCCTGCACCAGGTTGGCGCCGGGGCCTGTGGCATGCAGACTAATGTCTTCACCGGCGTGGGTTTCACTTCCCATAGGAATAAGAGCTTGTTGCATAAAGTCTTTGTCTTGAGTGTCCACTGAGGTCAGGTCGTCACGGTTCCCCACAACTGCGCCCGGGCCATTGGTATAACCCAAGGTGGTGTATGGCTTACCATCGAGGGCAGTAGAAAGGTTTCCATCTACGCCGTGTACCAGACCAAGAATGGGGTTACCCCGCTTCGGATAACCTGCGATGGTGAACACGTGGCTGTGGTCGGCGGTGACCAGAATGAGCGTCTCTTCCGGGTTGGTGTTTTCGACCGCCGCCTTAACGGCGTTGGAGAGTTCTACCGCATCGGCCAGGGCGCGCTTGGCGTTACCGGCGTGGTGACCATGGTCGATACGACCCGACTCGACAATCAGCAGATAGCCCTTGTCGTTCTTCTGCAAAATCTCGAGAGATTTCGCTGTCATCTCAGTCAATGAAGGTTCGCCGCCCACATCATCGGCGCGGTCCGCTTCATATTCCATGTGGGAGGAGTTGAACAAGCCCAGCAGGTGATCTGTAGTGCCGGTATCTATGGCATCAAACTCTGTGCTGTTCCATACATAGGCGGCGTTATCCAGGTTGTCGACCCAAGCCTTGGTCAAGTCCAGGCCATCCTTACGCTGCCCTTTCTTGTTCTCGCCATCAGTCACTGTTTCAGGGATAAAGGCGCGGCGACCGCCCCCCAGGGCGACTGACAGGGCATTGTCTTTATCGCGCATCACCATCTGGTAGGCGATATCTTTACACTCGTTGGCTACCGCCTCGGCAGGCAAGTTGGCGTCAGATTCCCAGTCACGCTCCGGGCTATGGGCATAGGTTGCTGCCGGAGTGGCGTGGGTGATACGTGCAGTACTCACCACACCGGTAGATAAGCCTTTGGCATTGGCCAGATCCACCAGAGTCACCAGCTCATTGCCTTTGGATGACAGGCAGTTGCCACGAAGGCTCTGTTCGGATACCGAAATCACCCCCGCTTTGGACTTTACCCCGGTCGCAATGGCCGTCATGGTGCCTGCACTGTCCGGTGTTTGCTGGTTGGTGTTATAGGTCTTGATCAATGCGGTATGGTCAAATTTCTCAAAACTCAGGAAATTCTCTTCACCACCCTGGTTACCGGCCAGCTGCTGCCCTTGGTAGATACGCGCAGCAGTCAAGGTGGAGATCCCCATACCGTCACCGACAAACAAAATGACGTTTTTGGCTTTTGCTTTTGATTCTAATGTAGCCTTGTCTGACACCCGCTGGGCGCTTTCCTTATACCAATGGCTGTCAGTTTGAACACTGGGTAACACGGCGCTATTGGCCGCCATGGTTACCAGGCTGCAAGAGATCAACGCAGCTAATCTATTTTTCATCACTTTCATCATCCGTATTGGGTTGAAGTAAATTGTTCGCTATTAAAAATAAAGCGGCCTGATTGTCAGGGATCCAGATGACAGATTTGATTAATCAAGATTGCAGTTATGTGAAGCTCTGCGTTTAAACGACACAAATCAAAGGAAAAGCTGGCTTTTTGGCCAAGAAACCTGAATGGGGATTGGATGAGGAGAAAGCTGCTGTTTGTTCCTGTTATCGAAAAACCATAGTGACAGGGATAACCAGGACTCTGAACTAAGGAAAGAACGAATAAGAAAAAGGAGCCTGTGGGCTCCTTGGATGATTAGATTTCTTACCGCTATCAACAGGTTTGCTTGGCCTGCTCTTTCTGACGCTGTTTTTGCTCACGGCGCTTATGGATCACTTCTTTGACATCGGCGCCTATGTGAGCCTCACCGCGGCGCTTGGCCAGTTGCATCTGCCGCTCACGCTCGATAAATCGCCGGCGCTGCTTTTCATCCAGCTTATCTATGCAATGGGGACAGCTGACACCCTGCTCATAGGCCGGGCTCTGCATATCGGCCTCGGTTATCGGCATCCGGCAGGCATTACATTGATCGTACTGGCCTTTTTGCAACTGGTGATCCACTGAAACCCGGTTGTCGAAGACAAAGCATTCTCCCTGCCACAGACTCTGCTCTTCGGGCACTTCTTCCAGGTATTTGAGGATCCCACCTTCAAGGTGATACACCTCATCAAAGCCTTGTTGCTTAAGGTAGGCGGTGGACTTTTCACAACGGATCCCGCCGGTGCAAAACATGGCTACCTTCTTGTGCTTGGCCGGATCCAGCTGCTGCTTCACATATTCGGGGAACTCGCGGAAAGTCTCGGTCTCGGGATTGACGGCATTCTTGAAGGTACCAATTTGCACTTCATAGTCGTTGCGGGTATCAACCAGCAGCACATCGGGATCGGAGATCAGCGCATTCCAGTCTTGGGGTTTGACATAAGTGCCGACCACTTCTCTGGGATCTATGCCTTCCACCCCCATGGTGACTATCTCTTTCTTGAGTTTGACCTTGGTGCGGTAAAACGGCATCTCATCATCAAATGAGCGCTTGGAGACGATATTATCCAGGCCATTCTGGGCATCCAACCAGGCCATCAGGGTATTGATGCCGCTTTCCGAGCCGGCCACTGTGCCATTAATGCCTTCGGCAGCCAGCAGCAAGGTGCCGCGAATACCATTGTCTTCCATGGTCTCGAGCAACGGCTGACGCAAAGCCTCATAATCCGGCAGGGAAACAAACTTATATAAAGCGCATACAACTATTTTGGACATCATTACCTCAACTTCTGCTGGCTGGAACCTAATTTCCAGTGCATAACAGCCTCACCTTCTGGAACCTTCCTTAGGTGATCGGCCTCCCAAAATGGGGGCGCCATTCTACCCCAATCACAGTAGCGCAAATAGACAGCAAAAGTAGGGTTATTAGGCGATTTCTGAATCAAGTAGCCGTATCGTAACGACTTAATCCTATACACGTCTTTGGGCAGGCGACCTTGCCTGTCACCCGAGTCATTCCTACAATGGCTGTTTTATTGAAATGCCAAGGGAATCTTGTGACTCAAGTAAGCCGTCAAACTGTGCTGTACAGCTTTCGCCGCTGCCCCTATGCCATGCGCGCCAGACTGGGCTTGATTGCCGCCGACCAGTCTGTCGTGGTGCGGGAAATTCTGCTGAAAAATAAGCCGCAGGAGATGCTGGCCCTATCGCCGAAGGGCACAGTGCCTGTGATGCAACTCGCCGATGGAAGGGTGCTTGACGAGAGTCTGGATATCCTCTTCTGGGCATTGGCGCAAGCCGATCCCCACTCATTGCTGCCGCAAAATCCTGAGGAAGAAAACCTTACCTCAGCCCTGATTGCAACCAATGACAGGGCATTCAAGCCTTTGCTGGACAGATACAAATACTTTGACCGTTATCCTGAGTTCAGCCAGCAAAGCTATTTCGAACAAGCGCTCGAGTACTTGCTGCCACTGGAGCAGAGACTGGCTGAGGCTCAAGGGCTGCAAGAGCAAGCCATGTTGCTCGGGCGTATGAGCGCGGCGGACCTCGCCATCTTCCCTTTTGTGCGCCAATTTGCCCATGTGGATAGAGCCAGGTTCAATGCAGCCCCCCTGCCCTGTCTGACTCAATGGCTGCAGGCCTGGCTCGAGCACCCCTGGTTTATCCGCGCCATGAAACCCAAGCCTCTGTGGCTGGAAAGCGGCGAGCAACAGCCGCTTTAGCGCCTGCCGAGCAATCTTGGCAAGCGTTTGCGTGCTATCGGGATCCCGCCAGGTTTTACAGATGGGACGGTCTGGGGGCGCTGGTATCATCGCCGGCCAAACGCCGCACTTCGGGGGCTTGGCCTTCAGCGACCGCTTGTTTGTAGTTTTGATGCATACGCACCGCCAAGGCCAAATCAGGCCTGATGATCAAACCATCCTCCGCCACATCTATGCCACTGGCTTCACACCAGCTGAGCAGTTGACGTTTACGGCCCGCCAGCACCAGGCTGACGCCGCGGCGCTTCAACAGGTGCGCCAAATCGGCAATCATGGCCATCACACTGATATCCAGATGACTGAAACAGGCCACAGCATCGACTATCACACAGTCCACCGGCTCGGGCTGCTCTTTTAACCTGGCCAGCAGCTGGCGTTTGAAATAACCTGCGTTGAAATAGGTCAAGGGTGAGTTGAAACGGTAGATCATGATCCCCGGGATCGCCGTAGCCTTGTCACTGCGGTCGATACTGCGCAGCACCCCTTTACGATCGACACCGAGCAGCTGCTCAGAGGGTTTCATCACTACCCGGATAAATTGGAACAAACCCAGCAGCACCGCCAGGGTGATCCCCGGGATCACCCCGATAAAGAGCACGGCCAACAGGGTGATCAGTGCCAGGGTAAAGGCGCCGTTGTCGCGCTTTCTCAGCTTCCAGATCCCCTTGATATCAATCAAAGAGAGCGATGCGATAACCAGCACCACCCCGAGCGCCGCCGAAGGGATATATTGCAGCGGCGCAGTCAGGAACAGAGCCACCAGGGCTATCAGCAGCGCCGCTATCACAGAAACCAACTGCGACTTGCCGCCATTGGCATCATTAACCGCGGTGCGCGAATCGGCGCCGCTGATGGCAAAACCCTGAGACAGCGCCGAGGCGATATTGGCAAATCCAAGCGCGCGAAACTCTTTATCAGGATCTATATCGTAGCCGTTTTTGGCGGCAAAGCTGCGCGCTGTCAGCATCATGGAAACGAAGCTCACCATGGCAAGGTTCAGCGCCGGCATCACCAGTTCACGGCTGAGCCCCAAATCAAATACCGGTGCCTGAAACTCCGGCAGCCCCCCTTCAATAGTGCCGACCACCGCCAGTTGATACTGCTGCAAATCAAACAGCCATACCAATAATCCTGCCACCGCAATCGCCACCATGGAGGCAGGTAGTTGCGGCCGCAGACGCTTGACCAGCAGGAACACCAGCAAGGTGGCCAGACTCATGCCCAATGTTGGCCAGTGAGTGCGCGACAGATACTCGGCACCGCCTGCCAGGCGCTCCAGCAAATAGCGGGAGTCGAAGCTAAAGCCAAAAATCTTCGAGAACTGGCCGACGATAATGGTTATCGCCACCCCGTTGAGCAGCCCCATCAAAATCGGCCGCGAGAGAAACTCGGCAAGCACCCCAAGCCGAAAGCGGCTGGCCAGCAGACACCAAATGCCCGTCATCAGGGTCATGGTCATCACCAACTGCCAGTGCACCTTGGCATCGCCGGCGGCCAGTGGCGTCACCACAGCGGCTATCACGGCGCAGGTTGCGGCATCCGGACCCACTATCAGTTGCCTCGATGTACCAAACAAGGCATAAATCAACATAGGTAAAATACAGGAGTAAAGCCCGGCCACGGCGCTGACCCCGGTAAGCTGGGCATAGGCGATGGCCACAGGCAAGGCCACCGCGGTTACCGACAAGGCGGCACGCAGATCATCCCGCAACCATTCTTTTTGGTAATGCAGCAATCCTGCCAGCCCGGGAAGTGATTGAGTCAGCAACTCCCTGGTGTTCCATTGTGGAAAATTAACTCGCATATTCAGCACTCAACTCCATCAATTTAAGCGCATACTGTCCTGAGTGGATAATGTAGTGAGCTTATGCCAGGAAGTCATCCAGGGCGAAATAAAATATTCTCACTATTCACATTTCCGCTTTTGTTTGTCAGTAATGTAAAGAAACGACTTGGGGGATTGGCTAAGGAAGGCGCGAACAAGTCCCATGTGTGCTCTGCGTCGGCTTACGGGCCTGGATGCAAGGCGTGGTTCGCAGCAAATGGCCTAGTCCTTTGCAAGAAGCACAACACAGCAGGCAGACCTGTAAGCCACGCCCTTCGGGGCTTTCACAGCAACCGGCTTTCTGCGTTATCCGACTTCGACAGGCCCCGGCATGCCTTCAGTCAGATGCCTTGAATGCCAATTGTTGTGTAAACCAGAGTGCCACGAGGACTTATTTGCACCTTCCCTTATTGGGCGCCGCGACTTAACATAAACCCCAAGCCCTTTTTCGTGGCATGAATCACACTCCTGACTAAGCATCCAATGCTTTTTGGCCAATATAATGAGGTTAAATTGGATACCCAACCCCAGATAACCAGGCGCACGCCCCAAGGACTGCATCTGGCCTTGCTTATTCCCATGCTGTCGGCCATCGTGGCGATAACGCCTTTGGCTATCGACATGTATCTGCCGGCCATGGCCACCATAGCCGAAAGCTTCCATTCCGATATCACTACAGTGCAGCAGTCTCTGAGCCTGTATCTGGCCGGGTATTCTCTGGGTATGCTTACCTTTGGGCCTTTGGCCGATCGCTTCGGCCGTCGTCCTTTGGTGATCATTGGCCTATCGGGATTTATGTTGGTCAGCCTGGGATTGGCGCTATCGCAAACGATAGAAATGTTTTTAAGCCTCAGATTTGTCCAGGCCTTTATCGGCGCCGCCGCTACCGTGGTGATCCCCGGCTATATCAAGGAGGTCTATGGTGACAATACGGCCAAGGGCATGTCCTATGTCAGCCTAATAATGATGCTGGCGCCGCTGCTGGCTCCATCCATAGGCAGCCTAATTCTGGAACTGGGTGAATGGCATCTGATTTTCTTTATTCTCGCCTTCTATGCCCTGCTGCTGCTCATGCTGGTATTGCTGAAACTGCGTTTGCCTTCGGATATGCAAGGCGCCGAGCGCAGCCGCAAGTCATTCTTTGGCGCCTATGCCACCGTCTTTACCCGGCCCGGGGTTAAGCTGCATATCGGCAGCGGCGTGCTGACTTCATTCGCCTTTTTCTGCTATCTGACAGCCTCGCCGTTTGTCTATATGTCGGTATTTAACTTGGATAAGTCACTGTTTGCCATACTATTCAGTACCAACGTAGGCGCCTTGATGCTGGCCAATATTATCAACTCACGCATTGTTGGTCGCTATGGTTCAAGACGCATGTTGGTTGCCGCCACTATGCTCGGTAGTATTGCCGCTACCGGGCTGTTACTGGTGAACCTGCTCGACTTGAGTTACCACTTTACCGTGGCCATGCTGATCCCCCTGATGGGATGCCTGGGGATAATGTCGGTTAACGCCGATGCCATAGTACTGATGAAGTTTCAGCAGGAAACAGGCACAGCCACCGCGGTTATCGGCACCCTGAGGTTTGGCTTTGGTGCTCTGGCAGGACCGCTGCTGGCGCTGTTTTACACGGGTACTGCCGTGCCCTTTGCCGCGTTGATGCTGGCCTCTGTGCTACTGGTGGGTCTGTGCCAGTTCGCTGTCAGTCGCCGCCCTGTGCCCGAATGCCGCAGTACCGGTTCCTAAAATAAAGCTGGCGGTAAAGCACGCTCAAGCGTTTGAAACCGCTTGAGCGAAAAGCGCCGTTTGTCGATTTCCGCAACCCAAAGAACCACAATTTTCAAAGACTGGGTTCATACACAAGGAATTAGCGGCGCTTTAGACCAAAGTCTAAAAAGATCCTCAATTAGGTATAAAACATAATAAATTCAATACGTAATAAATAGCACTTTAGCAAAACCCTACCGCAATCAGGGCCGCTTTTCGGCGGCAAAAATGAAATTTATTCATGCTCATAAAAAAGCTGCTTCCAGGGGCTTGAAAACTTCTCTCTTTCCAATATGATGAAATTCTGTCCATTGGTGACAGAGACCCATTCCCTACAGGGAAGTGTGCCCCAAGGCCGGGTCGACAGCTGGCCGGAACTACCCTTCCGGCCCGAATTAGAGCGATAACCGTCGCTGTAAAAGTTACTGTTTACCGTAACGGTATCTTATCAAGGAGTACCAAATGGAGATGCTTTCAGGCGCCAGCATGATAGTGCGTTCGTTAATTGACGAAGGCGTAAAACATATATTCGGCTACCCGGGTGGCTCAGTTCTCGACATCTACGATGCCCTGCATCAAAAATCCGATATAGAACATATTCTTGTCCGCCATGAACAGGCGGCCGTGCACATGGCCGATGGTTACGCCAGAGCCACGGGCAAGGTCGGCGTGGTATTGGTGACATCCGGCCCGGGAGCGACCAATGCCATTACCGGCATCGCCACCGCCTACATGGATTCAGTCCCTCTGGTGGTGCTTTCGGGCCAGGTGCCCAGTAACCTGATCGGCAATGATGCCTTCCAGGAATGCGATATGATAGGGATCTCCCGCCCTGTGGTGAAACACAGCTTTTTGGTGACAGATCCCACCGAAATTCCCACCATTATCAAGAAAGCCTTCTATATCGCGGCCAGCGGCCGCCCAGGCCCTGTGGTAGTGGATCTGCCCAAAGACAGCCTCAACCCGGCGATACTGCACGAGTATCAATACCCGGAAGAGATTAAGATGCGCTCCTACAACCCGACGCTTTCGGGTCACAAGGGCCAGATCCGCCGGGGTTTGCAGGCCTTGATGGCCGCCAAAAAACCAGTTCTGTATGTGGGTGGAGGCGCCATTATCTCCGGCTGCCACCAGCAGCTATTGACACTGGCCGAACGACTGAAACTGCCTGTGGTCAATACGCTTATGGGGCTGGGCGCCTTTCCCGGCTCTCATCACAACAACCTGGGCATGCTGGGGATGCACGGCCTGTACGAAGCCAATATGGCCATGCACCATTCAGATTTAATCTTCGGCATTGGCGTGAGGTTCGATGACAGAACCACCAATAATGTCGCCAAATATTGCCCGGATGCCACCATACTGCACATAGATATCGACCCTTCATCCATCTCCAAGACCATCAAGGTGGATATTCCGATTGTAGGCTCGGCCGATAAGGTACTGAACGAGATGCTGCAATTGCTGGATGAAGACAAGGTAACGCCTCAGGATGACGAGGCGCTGCAACACTGGTGGCAGCAAATTGCTTCCTGGCGCAGCCGCAACTGCCTCGAGTATCAGCGCAATGCCGAACGGATCAAGCCTCAGCAAGTGATAGAAACCCTCTATCGCCTGACAAACGGTGATGCCTATGTAGCCTCGGATGTTGGCCAGCACCAGATGTTTGCCGCTCTCTATTATCCTTTCGACAAACCACGGCACTGGATCAACTCAGGAGGCCTTGGCACCATGGGATTCGGCTTGCCGGCCGCCATGGGTGTCAAGATGGCGATGCCGGATGAAACCGTTGTGTGCGTCACCGGCGACGGTTCGATTCAGATGAATATTCAAGAGCTTTCCACCGCACTGCAATACGATGTGCCGGTGAAAATCATCAACCTCAACAACCGCTTCCTCGGGATGGTGAAACAGTGGCAGGACATGATCTACTCGGGCCGCCACTCCCACTCCTATATGGACTCAGTCCCTGATTTTGCCAAAATCGCCGAAGCCTACGGCCATGTGGGGATCAATATCGACCATGTGGATGAACTGGAGAGCAAACTGGCACAAGCCCTGGCCATGAAAGACAGGCTGGTGTTTGTGGATATCAGTGTTGATGAAACCGAGCACGTCTACCCGATGCAAATTCGTGGTGGTGCTATGAATGAAATGTGGCTGAGCAAGACGGAGAAAAGCTGATGAGACGTCGAATCATATCTGTATTGATGGAAAACCAGCCCGGCGCCCTGTCAAGAGTTGTCGGTCTCTTCTCCCAACGCGGCTACAACATTGAAACTCTTACGGTTGCGCCCACCGATGACCCTACCCTGTCCCGGCTGACAGTCGCAGTTGAGGCCAATGAAAGCATTCTGGAGCAGATAGAGAAGCAGCTGCACAAGCTTATCGATGTGCTCAAGGTGTCCAACATCACAGAGTCCACCCATGTGGAGCGGGAACTTGCCTTGGTCAAGGTCAAGGCAAGCGGCGCATTGCGGGAAGAAGTGAAACGCACCGCCGATATCTTCCGCGGCCAAATCGTTGATGTGACAGCCAATCTCTACACAGTACAGATGGCCGGCACCAGCGATAAACTGGATGCCTTTATTGCCGCGCTGACCGAAGTCACCAAAGTGGTGGAAGTGTCTCGCTCCGGAGTCGTGGGGCTTGCCAGAGGCGACAAGGCGATGCGCGCCTGAGTCTCCCCGCCAAAGTCCACGCATGAAAAAACCAGGCTTGAACCTGGTTTTTTACTGTCTGTGAAAACTTATGTTATTGCAGAGGTTTGCTTATCCGGATAACCACCCGGCGGTTGCGGGCCCGCTCGTCACTGGAGTCGTTTGAAGCCACATGGCGGCGCTCGCCGTGCCCTTCGGTATGGATCCTGTCACCCGGGATACCCCGCGCCACGAAGAACTCTTTGACTGAACCGGCGCGCTGCTGAGACACCTTCTGGTTGATACTACGACCACCATAGCTGTCGGTATAGGCGTCTATCAGCACCAGTTCCACTTCGGGAGCATAGGCCAGGTACTCCTGCACCCGCGCCAGCTGCGCCTTGGAATAACGGGTCAACTCGGTACCGCCCATCTCATAGGTAAGCACGGTAAAGGCGATATCATCGAAACTGTAAGGCAATAGATTGGCCAGGCACTGCTTGAACTCGCGGTATTTCTGGGCAAAGTTGGCCGCAGAAAGGCCGACCGCCACCTTGTTGCTTTGGTTGTACCAATCGCTGTAGTAGAAAGTGGGTTCCATACCGCGATCCAGCTCTGCCAGCATGGACCAGGCGGCCTTTTTCGGCACTTCACCATTGAAGTATTTCTGGTAGCTCAACTCGGTAATCGCCTTGGATGTCACCCCGGGACGCCAGGCCGGCGCCTTGCTCATCAAGCGGGCATGGGTCACGGCATCAGGCTTTTGCCACATATCCAGAGTAAACTGCAGATTCAGCTCTTTACCCGCATGACTGGAAAACACCGCCTTGCCGTAGGCGGGAATGTCGTGCTCCAGGCTGCAACCTATGGGGGTATTTTGCGCCACGCGCCAATGAGAGTCGTCAAGTGACGCCACATAGTGCCTGAGATCCGCCATCGCCGACAGCGGCAGACAAAGAGTCGACAGCAGGAACAGTTTACGCCACATAGAAATCTCTCTTTTCGCATACCATGTTGTCTCTATCGGCAAAGAAATTCATTCCTTTAGCCTATAAAAACAACAATCGAACATGACACCCTGTTGATGTTTTAGCATAATAGCCGCTTCGTTATTTTCCAGGGGAAATGCATGACTCAGCCAAGCCTAGCCAACCAACTCAAGCACAGATTCAGGGGCTATTTCCCTGTGGTGATCGACGTGGAGACCGCTGGCTTCAATGCGCAGACCGACGCGCTGCTGGAGATTGCCGTCACCCTGCTGAAGATGGATACCGAGGGCAATCTGGGAATAGACAGAACCCTGCACTTCCATATCGAGCCTTTTGAAGGCGCCAATCTCGAGCCGGAGGCACTGGCATTCAACGGCATAGATCCCAACAACCCTCTCAGGGGCGCCGTCAGCGAGAAAGAAGCTTTTCTGGAAATATTCAAGGCGGTGAAGAAGGCGCAGAAGGCGGCCGATTGCCACCGTTCTATCATAGTGGCTCACAATGCCGCCTTCGATCACGGCTTTGTCAGTAAGGCAATTGAGCGCAATGATATCAAGCGCTCGCCGTTTCATCCCTTTGCCACCTTCGATACCGCCACTCTGGCCGGATTGGCCATAGGCCACACAGTGCTGGCCAAGGCCTGCGCCTTGGCCGGGATCCCCTTCGACAACAAAGAAGCCCATTCGGCGCTTTATGATACAGAGCGCACCGCCGAGCTGTTCTGCTATATAGTGAACCGCTGGAAAGCCCTTGGCGGCTGGCCTTTGCCTGCCGCTGCCGAAACCCCACAGGATGTGGTCTAAACCCGCTCAAAGATACGCTCAAACATAGCAAGTCGGCTCGGACATATAAGCCGACTCAAACTAAAGTGTTTCCCGTCCTCACGCCAAATCCTTTGAGCATCTGGTGTGAGGGCGCATCAAAACCCAGCGACCAAAGACCAGCGTTCAGAAACCCGTTCAGAAACCAGTGACCGGAAACCAAAGATAGCCTGGCTCAAAACCAAAGTCTTGAGCCTCATGTTTAAAGCCCGGTGCGACTATCGAGTTTCAGGGCTTTAATCAAGTCGAATACTTCATGGATTTCTTTGAACACTTGCTCTATGTCTGCGCTGAGATCCAGCGGCTTGAGAAGATCCAGTTGCGGCTCAAAATAGCTGTGCTGACAGGCTATTTTGACAAACAATCGCCCCTGTCTAAAACAGGCTTCCAGCTCGCCTTGATAAAATCCTGATAGTGACAACAAACGTTCCATAGTCGCTGTATTGAGCACATATCTGGCTTCGAGCTGATCGTCACTGTAGACCTCAAATCTACGCTCAAAGTCCGGGTCTTCCAGCTTTACCCTCGAGAGCTTGTTTCTGAACTGCGCCAAGCCATTGGCCATAAAACCTTTATCGCGGCGCACTTGGATGGTCGCGGAAAATGTCTTCGGCAGGTCAAACTCTATCACTATGCCATCGAACAGCGTCTTATATTGGGGACCATTATCGTTCTTGCCTGTGCGTTCGAGTAACGTCAGTTCCCTAAGCAGAAAAGGCACATTAAGATATTTGCCTCTGACCGAGTTTTGAAAATAACCTTTGTCATAGTCGGGAAAGAGACCATAGTCTTTATAGCTTTCCAGTTCAGGCAATCCCGAGGGGTTGAACGCAAAGCTTTTACCGAAATACCCCAGCAGCAGAGGATAGATCTCCTCGACTATCTGGGTACGCAGTTCACTTATCTCACTGCCAGCCCAGATGTTGGCCAACACCACCACCGCCAGAGATAGCACGGCGCCGCCAAAGCCGATAAAAAACACCCCTTCTTTAAAATTCAACATCAAGGCGCCGTAGAAACCCATGGCAAAAAACAGCAAAAATGCCGGAATGCCGATAAAGGTGAGAGGCGCAACTATCTTTCTACGCTCTTTATACCTGGCAGCAGCGGCCTCTCGAACCGACTCATAACGCCGACACTTGGGTGCAATCTTTTGCGCATAATATTGGTCGAAGGCCTGCTTGTCTTGCTCCGGAATAGCAAACTCCATTGAATTCATCCTGTTTTCCTTGCTATTTTTCCGGTTCAATTAGCAACTATCTAGAACCTTTCGTCAAGCTCTTAGCTCTGGAATGGGCAATAAAGGTTTAGATAGGTATAAAAAAAGCTGCCCGAGGGCAGCTTTATAAAGCTATACAAGCAATTACAGCTCTTCAGCGTTCTCAGACAGGTAGGCAGCAACACCGTCTGGGCTGTCTTTCATGCCTTTCTTGCCTTTTTCCCAACCTGCAGGACAAACTTCACCGTGCTCTTCGTGGAATTGCAGCGCATCAATCATACGCAGCATTTCATCGACGTTACGGCCAAGAGGCAGATCGTTAACGACCTGGTGACGCACCATGCCTTCTTTGTCGATCAGGAAAGAACCGCGGAAAGCCACACCGGCTTCAGGGTGCTCAACATCGTAAGCCTTACAGATATCGTGGCGAACGTCGGCTACCAGAGTGTATTGAACCTGGCCGATACCGCCTTTTTCCACTGGGGTGTTACGCCATGCATTGTGAGTAAACTGAGAATCGATAGAAACACCGATCACTTCAACGCCACGCTTCTTGAACTCTTCCATGCGGTGATCGAAGGCGATCAGCTCAGATGGGCACACGAAGGTGAAATCCAGTGGGTAGAAGAACACTACCGCAGGCTTGCCTTTGATTGCTGCAGTCAGGTTGAAGCTGTCAACAATTTCACCAGAACCCAGAACAGCTGCTGCAGTAAAGTCCGGAGCCGGACGGCCTACTAATACGCTCATTTTATACCTCCATCTATGGATTGAGCTGTGAATAAAACAGAATCCGTTTTAACTACAAGCCATTATAAGAGGTGCCATGCACCTGACAACCTATTTAGGATCAATATCACGCTTTTGCTGCATTTTAAGGCTTGTCTGGGTAAGAAATCGGCAAGTGTGCGGCCACGACAATAACCAGGCTCACAAAGCGACTCAATAACCTTAGGATCCAGTTCACAAAGAGAGATTTTTTCCCGCAAACACTGATTGCAGCTGGACATCCAAGCCCCCCCAGTCAAAAATAGCCCCTTTGTTTAGCGAATAAGACTTTACTATGAACGCAGTTGTGATTGCCGTCTGTCTGATGCTCGCTCTCAGCCTGGCCCGGGTCAATGTGGTGATCGCCTTGACGATCAGCGCCCTGGTCGCCGGCTTGATGGGAGGACTGGACATCCACCAGACCATAGAGGCATTCAATACCGGCCTGGGCGGTGGAGCCCAAATAGCCCTGAGTTATGCCCTGCTCGGCGCCTTTGCCGTGGCCCTGTCCCACTCAGGGTTGACCACTTTGATCTCCACTACTGTGATCAAGGCCCTTGGCAAGGATCCCGATAGTCAAAACCTCAAGTGGGTTCGCAGCTTGTTGCTGCTGTCCCTGCTGGCCATGGCTATCAGCTCACAAAACATTCTGCCGATCCATATCGCCTTTATCCCCATTCTGGTGCCGCCACTCTTGCATCTGATGTCCAAACTCAAGCTGGACAGGCGTTTGGTCGCCTGTGTTATCACCTTCGGCCTGGTCACCACTTATATGGTGTTGCCTGTGGGCTTTGGCGGCATATTTCTAAACGACATACTGCTGGCAAACCTGCAGTCCAACGGCTTAGAGGCCCAGTCAGGGGATATTCCCCAAGCCATGCTTATTCCGGCCGCCGGCATGTTGGCCGGACTGTTGACGGCCGTGTTTATCAGCTATCGCAAGCCAAGAGAGTACCGGGAAGAGCAGATCCTCGCCGCCGAGCCGGAAACCGGACTCAGCAAGCGCAACATCATCATTGCCGTGCTGGCCATTCTGGCGACTCTGCTGGTGCAACTGCAGACAGATTCGATGATCTTCGGCGCGCTGGTCGGCTTTATGATCTTCTCATTCAGCGGCGCGCTCAAACATGTGGCCGATGAAGATATCTTTAACCAAGGCGTGCGCATGATGGCCAACATAGGCTTTATCATGATAGCCGCGGCCGGTTTCGCCGCCGTGGTCAAACAAACCGGTGAAGTGCTGACTCTGGTGAGTGCCATAGGGGAATTGATCGGTGACAACAAAGGCCTGGGCGCGCTGTTGATGCTGGTGGTGGGTCTGTTGATCACCATGGGTATTGGCTCATCCTTCTCGACTATCCCCATTATTGCCACCATCTATGTGCCGCTGGCACTGAACTTTGGTTTCTCTGTGCCTGCAGTTATCGCCCTGGTCGGCACCGCCGCAGCACTTGGGGATGCCGGCTCACCGGCATCGGACTCGACGCTCGGCCCCACCGCCGGTCTGAATGCCGATGGTCAACACGATCATATCCGCGACAGCGTGATCCCAACCTTTATTCACTACAATATCCCGCTGCTGATCTTCGGCTGGATTGCCGCCATGGTACTCTAAGCGCTGCCTTGGGGAGTGATGGCCCTGAATACAAAAAGCCAGTCTGTATCAGACTGGCTTTTTTGCTTTAGCGGCCTGTTTTACAAGCCGGGGCCGAGCTTATCAGCGCGGTTTCAGGCCTGAGTTTCTTCTATCAGGCGGTTACCTGAGCCTATCTCAATTTTCCGCGGTTTCATGGCTTCAGGGATCTCGCGCACCAAATCTATATTGAGCAGGCCGTGTTCCAGATGGGCGCCTTCGACGGTCACATAATCGGCCAACTGGAAGGTACGTTCAAAGCCGCGCTCGGCAATGCCCTGATACAGGTATTTACGCTCCGGAGCCTGTTCGCCCTTGGTGCCTTTCACCAACAGCTTTTCGCCCTCGCTGGTGATCTCCAGCTCATCCATGGCAAAGCCTGCAACCGCCATGGTGATCCGGTAACGGTTCTCACCCAAGAGTTCGATATTGTATGGAGGGTAACCGGCATTGCCATTGTTGGCGGCGGCATGTTCGGCCAAACGGGCCAAACGATCAAAACCGATAGCGCTGCGGTAAAGGGGAGTCAAATCATAGTTACGCATAGTCATATCCTCATAGATTAAGCAATATGTAGTGTCGGGCCGAATCATCGCACCCTAGGTTCAAACGGCCGCCCAATGGCACGGCCTTTCATTTATCGGTCAAGGCGCTTCCCCTGCCGACACTCAATAGATAGGGTCGGGCAATGGTATTTCAAGTCCAGGTAGAATTATTTGGTTAAAAATCACTCAAAGCCACATGGCCACCCTGCTCTTTTGCCACAAAAAAGCAGCCCCGAAGGGCTGCCTCTAAAGTGACTTAAAATGCTATTTACTGAGGCACTTCACAACCCAGTGGGCTGTTGGAGTTTTCATAAACGATATCGCCTACCGGCTCGTAATCAACGGCCTTGATGCTTTGCTTCTCTTTCAGGAAGCTGTAGAAGACTTCGGCATCAACATAGCCGGTTTGTACAGGATCCAGCTTGGGATAGCCGTCACCGCCCGCGGCGTTGAAGCTGGGTACAGTGAAGGTGTAGCTGTCTGTTGCACTGTAATCCTTGCCGTTGACTTCGCTGATAGCGACCGACTTGGCCTGACAGTCAACTGTCATTTTCACACCTGTGATCTGGGCATAAGCCCCTGAACCGCGCTGCATGGTAGCCACTACACCCAGATAATCGCTGAGCTCGGCACCTGTCATAGTGCTCAGGGTGATCATGTTACCGAAAGGCTGCACTGTCAGTACATCACGGTAGCTGATATCACCGGCGGCGATAGAGTCACGTACACCACCCGAGTTCATCACGCCGATATCGGCATTAACCTTGGTGGCCTGCGCCATGGCGAGCAAACGGCCCAGGTTGGTCTGCTGACCACGAACCACGGCGCGATCGCCTTCCAGTTTTCCATCGGTAGTGGCGATGATTTCGCCCAGTTTTTCACTACCCTTGTCCTGATATTGCTGCAGCACAGCCTTCACTGTGGTATCGGCAGGGATCGGCTCACCGGCCAGTTCCTCTGTCTTCTTGCCTTCGGCATCCAGTTTTCTCAGGTTGACCGGGATCAGCTTGTAGCTGGCCAGGTGTAGTTTACCGCCATAATATTCAAAATCGGCGCGGCCAACATATTTACCCCATTCATGGGCTTGCATGATCCAGGTGCCGTTTTGCTGATCAGGGCGACAATCATCACCTGGGTTGAAATCGGCATAGCTCTGGGTACCGGGTTCCATACAAACCGGGTTCTGTGAGTGGCCACCTATGATAACCTGCAGCTGTCCCTCTTCCAGGGCGCGAGCCATGGCCACGTCACCCGGGGCGTTGCTGCCGTTCTGGCCATCGGCATAGTGACCCATGTGAGTGGTCGCCACTATGATGTCGGCGGCTTTCTTATCATTGATCTCTTTGATGACCTTTTTGATCTCTTCTTTGGGATCAGTAAACTCAAGCTCGCCGATAAACTCAGGGTTACCTATCTTGGCGGTATCTTCTGTGGTCAAACCTATGACAGCCACTTTAAGACCTTTAACATCGAAAACCTTGTAAGGCTCGAAGTAACGGGTGCCATCTTTTTTGTAGATGTTGGCAGCCAGCATAGGAAACTCGGCGAGCTCACGCTGCATATCCAACACGCTCAGTGGGTTATCAAACTCGTGGTTACCCACGGCCATGGCGTCATAGCCAATTAGGTTCATGCCGATAAAGTCAGGCTCGGCGTTTTGCAGATCCGACTCAGGCACACCTGTGTTGATATCACCACCGGAGAGCAACAGAGTCTGGCCGCCGTTGCTTTCCACTTCGTTGCGTAAGCGCTCAACCAGCGTCTTACGGGCTGCCATACCATACTCACCGTCACTGTTTTCCCAGAAGCGGCCATGGTTGTCATTGGTGTGTAAAATGGTGAACTTGGTGCAGTTATCGGCGCCGCAGACTTCCGGTGCCGGATCCTTGTCATCACTGTTACAACCGGCGAGAGCAGCCAGAATGGCTGTCGCCAAAAGTCCTTTCATCAGTTTATTAGACATAATTAAATCAACCCCATGTTTTTATTTATTTTTACCATCATCATTAATAAGCGGTGAAGCGAACTTCCCGCGCCCGACATACTAGCAAGATTAAGTCGAACATGTGTCATTTTTATTAATAAAAGTGAGCTAAATGTGTGATTTTAAGGCGGGAAATAATACAGTTTGTTTACGTTACCAAATAACCCCCTAAACGAGGGGGATATCAAAGCGGGATATGCTGCGGGACCAGGATTTAAGAACTCTAACCAACCATAGTTATCTTGCTGTTATTTAAGATAATAACTAAAGCTTGCCATGAGACATGGCTATTGTTTGGCAAAACAAACAGCCCGGGTGATAATTTTCTTGCCCCAGGCTGCTTAATTTTCAGGCGCTCAACCCTTAACTGTCACTTAGGGAAGGTGCGAATAAGTCCTCGTGGCACTCTGGCTTGCACAGCAATTGGCGTTCAAGGCATCTGACTGAATGCATGCCGGGGCCTGTCAAAGTCGGATAACGCAGAGAGCCGGTTGCTGTGCAAGCCCCAAAGGGCGTGGCTTACAGACCTGTCTGCTGTGTTGTGCTTCTTGCAAAGGACTCAGGCCATTTGCTGCGAACCACGCCTTGCATCCAGGCCCGTAAGCCGACGCAGAGCACGCATGGGACTTGTTCGCACCTTCCTTAGCTCAAACGCGCCTGCAGCCACTGACTGATGAGATTAAGCTCCTGCGGTACCACGCCGTGCGCCATTGGGAAAGTGTGCCATTCAAGCCGATATCCCCCCTGCTCAAGCGCCTCTTTAGCCATAAGCCCGGCACTGAGGGCAACCACATCATCCTGCTCGCCGTGGCATTGCAAAATAGGTGTATCACGGTTGGCGCTGCTCACGTCTTCCGGCAGTTGCTCACCTCCAGGCAAATAACAGGACAGCGCCATAATACCGGCCAAGGCTTCGGGATAACGCAGTGCGGTAAAGAGGCTCATCACCCCACCTTGGCTGAAACCGGCAAGCACAATACGGTTGGCGGCAATGCCCTGAGCGACTTGCTGCTCTATGAGTTGTCGAACCAAACGCTCGGATTGCAACACCCCTGGCATATCGGCTCTGTCATGGAGATTGAGGCTCTTGATGTCATACCAGGCGCGCATCACATAGCCACCATTGACAGTAACAGCCTGCTCAGGCGCATGTGGAAACACAAAGCGTATCGAGTGATCGGCAGGCAGTCCCAATGCCGGCACCACAGGGGCAAAGCCGTCACCCGAGTCACCCAAACCATGCAACCAGATAACACAGGCCGTGGCCGGCTCCCGGGGTTCAACAACAACGGCATCCAGGGTGGCTGACGACATAACAACATCCTTCTTGATAGGCAAAAAATGTGACCGACATCATATCAGGCTGAAGATTCCTTGCCAGTACCATTCTAAAAATTCGAATAAAAACACATGTATTTCGCGCTTTACCCATAAATAACCACCACCTAGACTGAGATGCGAGCCATGAAAGCAAAGCCGTTAAAGGAGCGACAGATGGGATTATTGCAGCAGGGCAAATGGGTTGATCAGTGGTATCAGACAGACAAAAGCGGCGGCAAGTTCGTCCGTGAAGATGCAAAGCTGCGAAACTGGATCACCCCGGACGGCAGTCCGGGCCCCAGTGGCCAAGGCGGATTCAAGGCCGAGCCGGGCCGCTATCATCTCTATGTTTCACTCGCTTGCCCCTGGGCCCACAGAACCTTGATATTTCGCGCCTTGAAGGGATTGGAAGCGCTGCTCCCTGTCACTGTGGTCGAGCCCCACATGTTGGAAAACGGCTGGGAATTTGCCACAGAGGCGGCGGGCCCAAAGGGCGGCCACCATATCCAGGGCGCCGAGCAAGACCCTTTGTTTGGCAAAGCATTCCTCTACCAAATTTACCAGCTCGCCGCGGCCGATTACAGCGGTCGGGTGACAGTACCTGTGCTGTGGGACAAACATCATCAGACCATAGTCAGCAATGAATCGTCGGAAATCATCCGTATGTTCAACTCCGCCTTCGATCATCTGACCGGCAATAACCTGGACTTTTACCCGCCCCATCTGAGAGAGGAGATAGATACGCTCAACGAGTTCATCTATCCCAATATCAATAACGGGGTTTACCGGGCCGGTTTTGCCACCTCACAACAAGCCTATGAAGAGGCCTTTGAGCAGCTGTTCAGTGCCCTTGACAGATTGGAGTTGCAATTGAGTGAACGCCGCTTTCTCACAGGTTCACAAGTCACTGAGGCAGACTGGCGCTTGTTTACCACTTTAATCCGTTTCGATGCCGTCTATGTGGGCCACTTCAAGACCAATAAACGCCGCATTGAAGACTACCCGGCGCTGAGCCAATACCTGCGCGATCTGTATCAGTACCCCGGCATTGCTGCCACGGTCAACTTTGAACATATCAAACAGCACTATTACTACAGCCATGGGCAGATAAATCCCAGTCGCGTCGTACCCAAGGGCCCCGAGTTAGACTATCAGCGCAGCCATCAACGCCACAGACTGGAATAGTAAATCACTCGGGCGTCAGGCCGTAAAAGTCTGCCAGTTGCTCGAGCTGTTCATCTGAGTCGAGCCGCAGCTGCCAACGCACGGCGCCGGCATCGGCCAGCAGAATGCAAGGGCCTTTGAGCAAACGGATATCGTCGCTCAGCGCCATCAACACTGTCTGCATGGCCGGCAAGCGTACCTGCAGCTCATTGGGACTCAGCAGCAATCGCCCCTGCTCGCAGTCAATTTTCATCCCCTCTCCTCTCAATGGTTTTTCAATCAAAAACGCCCGCAGAAGCGGGCGTTTTCAGTTAAAGCCAAACTCAGTGGTGATGGCCACCGACGCCATGGGCATGACCATGGGCTACCTCTTCATGGGTGGCTTCACGGGCGGAAACGACTTCGATATCAAAGGTCAGCTCGCGACCGGCCAATGGGTGATTGATGTCCACAGTGGCCATAAACTTGCCCACCTTGACCACAGTCACCTGACGCTGGCCTTGATCTGTATTGACGACCGCGCGCATGCCTGGCTTCCATACTTTGGCGCCCATCAGGTGTTTTACCGATACGCGCTGCTCGGCGCCTTCAACACGCTCACCGTAAGTTTCAGAGGCAGGCAAGGTCACACTGAACTTGGCACCTATCTCTTTGCCTTCAATGGCTTTCTCGACTCCGGGCATCATGTTGTCATGGCCATGCAGATAGGCGATGGGATCGTGCCCCTCGTTGGTTTCCAGCACTTCCCCCTTTTCATCGCGCAGTGTGTAATTGAACTGCACCACCATATCTTCTTTAACGCTCATTCTGAGTCCTCAGTATTCATGATTCCGGCGCAGCTTAACAAAACTGTCGCCTGCACTCCACTGCTTTGGATTACCGCCCGGCGCCAGGCACTATCGCCAGATGCTCGAGTCGCTCCAGCACCTGGTGGTTTTTAAGTGCCAACTGACAAACACCACCATCGATTTGATGCTTAACAGAGCAATCCACACTCCAGCTGCGCAGCAGATATCCGGCCAAGGCCGCGTTGCTGGCCACCTTGAGTTCACCATCCTCCATACGATAGTCGAGCATAATCGCCTCCGGATGCTTCAGGCTCGGATGGGGTACCAACACCAGTTCCACCGGCGTCAACCAGTTGTTGTCGGCTGCCGGTTGCTCCTTGGGCAAGGGAGAGCCCTCAAGTTCTCTGGCCTGCTTGATACGGGTCACCACAAAGTCGTTGAACTTGCCATGCTGTCTGTCAAATGCCCGTACATGCCAGCGCTGGCCGTTGTTGACCAGGGCATGGGGCACAATTTCACGGAGGGTTTCACCGCTTGAGGTGGAAACATATTGCAGTGCCAGCGCCTGCCCTTGCTGAATTGAACGCATCAGCGCCGCGATAATCTCGGTATCCGGATGAATAAGCCGCACCGCATCGAAACAGACCTGGCTGGGAACCAGGGGCTGTGACAAACCATCTCCAAAGCCACGGGCCAGACCCGAGAGAATGGCTTCGGGATCGTGATGAAACAGCGGCTTGAATTCATGCTGGCGCTGATAATGACGGCTGGGGTGCATCAGCTTGAGGTTCTGCGGCGCCAATTCACGATAGAGGCTGAAGTCGCGGGTGGCGGCCGCCAATCCGGTGGCAAACTTGGCAATCAGATCCTGACGACTGACCTGGCCAAAATACTGCAGACTGAAATCGATAAAGGCCAGACGCTGACGCTGGCCGTGACTCAACTTATCTATGTTGCTCATCTCGCTGCTCATATCATTCCCTGAGTTCAAATAGGTGAGGGAGAACGCCAATTTCTGCTGCCGGCATTATCCGGGCAGCTTCTTGGCGCCTTTATGAGCTAACATTAGCCAATCCCTTGGCTGCTGGCAATCATTTTGATTAGCAGAACTAGAGTCCCAGGGCTTTAAAGGTTTCGGCAGAGGGGAAGCCGTCGGCTACCAAGCCTTTGCTGAGCTGAAACGCCTGTAAACTGGCGCGGGAGTTACGCCCGAGAATACCGTCCGGCTTCCCGGCATCAAACCCCTGCTCATTGAGCTTTTGCTGCAGCGCCTTTATCTGGGCGCGGCTCAAGCGGGTTTGCTGCGGCGGTGCTTTGGCCAGCCGTCCGGCGCCACTTATTCTGTCGGCCAAATGGCCTACTGAGATGGCATAAAACTCAGAACGGTTCCAACGCTGGATCACCTGGAAGTTATCGTAGCCGAGAAACGCAGGGCCCTCGTGCCCGGCGGGCAGATAGAGTCTGGCTTCCATCTGGGCCTGTGGCAGCACCTCGCCATTGCTCTGGGTCAATCCCAGCGCCTGCCAGTCGGCGAGAGACTTTTTCTGCCCCAGGTGCTGATAATCAAACGCCTCAGGTAAGCGAACCTCCCTGCCCCAGCGTTCGTTGCGCTGCCACCCCAGGTGAGCAAGAAAGTTTGCCGCCGAGGTCAGGGCATCATCTGTGCTGTTCCAGAGATCCGCCTTGCCGTCACCGTCACCATCGACGGCATAACTGGCGTAGGCACTGGGCATAAACTGGGTGTGTCCCATGGCACCGGCCCAGGAGCCTTGCATATCGGCGGCAGCAAAACCATATTGCTGGCTCAGCTTCAGCGCTGTCATCAACTCCTGGGTAAAAAAGCCAGAGCGGCGGGAGTCACAGGCCAGAGTCGCCAGCGAGTCCAGGACCGGCATCTTACCCTTGTAGCCTCCGAAATTGGTCTCCATGCCCCAGAAAGACAAGAGATATTGCGGCGGCACGCCATACTCGCGCTTGAGCTTGTCCAGCAGCGCCTTGTGCTCAACCAGCAGTTCCCGGCCCTTGGAAACCCGCCAATCGGTTACCCGTTTATCGAAATAGTTGGCAAATGTCTGGGTAAACTCGGGCTGACTGCGATCCAGCTCTATCACTCTGGGGACAAACTTGAGTGGCTTAAGATGTGAGTCGATGGTCTGTTGACTGATGCCCTCGGTAAGGGCCTTGTCCTGCAACTCCACAATACACTGAGGAAAAGCCGCTTCCCCGGCTTTTATCAGGGCTTCTACAGGATCCTCATTCTGGGGGGCTGCCAGCGTTTGCGTGGCCAGCAGCAGGGGAAACCAGGATAATACTCTGAACACCTTCCGACTCCTTAAAAGATTAAACACCCCATCAAGCTCCATCCTAACCAGTCGCACAGCGTTTTTTAAGCCCCGCAGGCATAATTCCCTGCCGTTGAGCCGATTTTTAAGCATTTATTCCTGTTTGTTCATCTGAGGTTAAGATTCACTTGGACTCCAGTGCTTATGCCGTATAATGGCGCCACTAACCCTTGCTCAAGAGAGAGATCATGACTGATTTAGCGCCGGCACTGAGCCAATTTATCGATAACGTCAAAGAGCACCAGCAGGTGTGGGGCTTGCAGGACGACTCCGGCGAAGGCTGGGTGGTGTGTGACTCCAGTGAATATGAAGACACAGATGTCATGCCGCTTTGGTCTGATCAGGCGGTGGCCCAGAGCCATTGCACCGAGGAGTGGGTCAACTTCGCACCCGTAGCGATTTCACTGGAAGAGCTGCTGGAGTTCTGGATTGAAGATCTCAACGAAGATGGCGTATTGATAGGTATCGATTGGCGCGCCGAGCAGGAATGTCCCGAAGTTGAGCCGGTAGAGCTGGCCAAGTTCCTGGTGGACGTGGAAGCCGAATAAGCTTTACCCGGTCGGGAGTCACCAAGGCTCCCGACTTCTTTTAAGACTCAGAGCAGCATCTGCACAACCCTATGCCCTGTCCCTTGGTCGACATCCCCTTTAATTGCCGTCACAGCTGCTGGTTTTGTGCCGAACCCTGCGAGCACGTTTTTGCCTTTAGAGCCTCCCCCCATGCAGAACATGCCTCACTGAGCGTGCCAGCCTGTAAGGAGTGCCTGACGCTGGCCCGCCAACATACTCTCACCTCGATATACGAGTGCCGTATTGCGGTTAAAGATGCGTTGATGAAGCGCTACGCCAAACATCTGGCCATAGGGCTGAATTGGACCCGTGAAGAGCTGGAAGAATCGGAGTTTTCCTGCAAAATTCTTGGCGGCTTTAAACGCAGCGCCTGGTTTATGTATGAAGTGGCCAGAGACAGGATCAATGCCAAGGGCTGGCCCCTGTGTATTGATGGGGTTCCGCTGAGCGACGAGACGCCAAATACCGGGTTTGACTTCGACGGTTTGCACTACAGCTCAGTGTTTGCCGCCATAGAGCACTACGCCAAAAACTTTGCACTGGATAAAGACTTTCTGCAGGCCTTGACTGCCATCTGCGGCCGCGACAGATTTGCCTTTGCCGTGCGCCTGGCCAGACTCAACATAGCCGCGGACAAACGCACCAAGAAGCAACTTATCCGCGAACTGGAGCAGGAAAACAGCCGCTAATCAGCCGAGCTGACGAATTCTGTCCTGCACGGCTTCCACCAGCAGATCCGGCTGGAACTTGGAAATAAAACGATCGCAACCCACCTTTTCCACCATCGCTTTATTGAAACTGCCACTGAGTGAGGTATTGAGGGTGATATAGAGATCGGCCATCCGCTTGTCGTTGCGCACCTCATAAGTCAAACGGTAACCGTCCATTTCAGGCATCTCGGCGTCGGTGATCATCATCAAAATCTGATCTGTCACCTTGAGCCCCTGATCGCACCAGGATTTGAGCAGCGTCAGCGCCTCGCGCCCATCGCTGCGTTCAATCACTTCAAGCCCCAACTGCCCCAAAGTATCGCGAACCTGGCGTCTGGCAGTGGGCGAATCGTCGACAATTAAAATCTTGTGCCCCGGCATCTTGGCCACCAAGGACTCATCCAGCACACCTTCCGAGAGACGCACGTCATAGTGGATGATCTCCGCCAACACCTTTTCCACATCGATAATTGACACCAACTCAGTTTTACCCTGAGTCTCAATACGGGTAATGGCGGTAAGGTAATGATTACGGCCGGCAGTCTTCGGCGGTGGCATGATATCGCCCCAGGTCATGTTGACGATATGCTCAACCTTGCCCACCAGAAAACCCTGCACACTGCGGTTGTATTCTGTGATGATAAGGTTAGCGTCTTCGCCCACCGGCATGGGCGAAAAACCTATGGCACTGCGCAGGTTAATGACAGGGATGGACGTACCGCGGATATTGGCGACGCCACTGATGGCGGGATGACTGCCGGGCATGGCAGACAGTTCCGGCAGTTTAACTACCTCTTTGACCTTGAATACATTGATGGCAAACAGCTGGGTCGAACTGATCCTGAACAGCAGCAGTTCCAGACGGTTCTCACCCACGAGTTGGGTACGTTGATCTACGGATTCCAATACTTTTGCCATAACGACTGCGTTTCCAATTTAACTTCGGAGTATTGAGCAAATTATAGTGGTAAAGCGGCACAACAAACCATGCTTCAAGGCAAATTTAGGCTAAATTGTCTTAAATGATACGCACTTGGATGCTGTTATATCGGTTGCAAAAGGATTAAACGCATAAGTGCTTATAGAGTGGAGCTGGGCAAAAACAAACCGCCAAGCACGACAAGGCCCAGCTTGACCCGTCATTATCCTGCTCAAGCTTTGCCGACGGTTTTACGGGCCAGGATGATACCCGCCAGCGCCGGCAACTGGTGTTGGCGGATAATCTCAAAGTTGCCGGTATCTTCAAGAACAGCCAAGAGTTCAGCGTGATTGAAACGGTTTTCCTGGGGATGTTCAAACAAACGCCGACTCAAGGGATTACAGATAGCAACGCGATAAAGCTCTTCCATGACGAAATAGCCGCCAGGGCGCAATACTCTGTGTACTTCGGCCACCGCCTGTTGCCAATCCGGAATATGATGAAAGGTGGCAAAATCGACCACAAGGTCAAACTGGCTATCGGCAAAAGGCAAGGTGCTGCCATCGCCCTGGCACAGATGCAACCAGTTTTGATCCGAATACCGCCCGGCGCAGTGGCTGACCATGTCGAAATCAAAATCGAGCGCCCACACTTCTTCCGCCCCCAGATCCTGACGCACAAGCGCGATTCCCTCACCAAAGCCGCAGCCTATCTCCAAGGCGCGACTAAAAGCAGGTAAAGGCTTGGCAAACAGCTTCAACAACATCCGCCGCTCCAGCTGTCTTTGCAGCCACAAACGCAGCGGATGCCTGACTATCGATTTTTCAAAGCGATTGAGTTGCATGAATGGCAAACCACCCAAGATAATTCATGGTTAATATTTAAGGCCCTTGCGGCGACAATCATCTTCACTCTTCCCCAAAGGGTTCCAGCGGCAGTTGATCCCAATAGATGCCCTGACCGAAGAAGTCTTCCAACAGTTGATTGAGCCGCGAAAAACTGCTCACCCTTTGCGGCTTGCCACTGATACAGTGCCACACGTACCTGTGGCAGTTATTGTCAAACAAGTCATAATCCCGATACTGAAACAGGCTCTCGCCGGCGCGGGCCAGCGCCTGTTCACTGACCAGGGGCATTCTTTGATGATCGCAGGCAACAAACACCTTGCTGCCGCTGCGACCTGCCAGGAAACGCTTCACCGACACTGGCCGCACAAGGCCGCTGCCGTGGAGTTCGGCCAACATACCGTCACCGAGCCAGATACCTGTGTGTTCAATGACCCCGAATACGTGGCAGCACACCAGCATCCCGGGCTGCACTCGTTTGACACTCTGACTGTGAAACCATTCACTGGGTGTCAGCCGCGCCTGCCCCTTGGCCCCCTTTGTCGGCATATCCTTGAGTACTCGATTGCGGGCGACTTTCTTACGCTTCTGCCCTTCATCGGCAAGCCACACGGCGCCGAGTGCGGCAGAGCCGAGCCAGAGTAACGGAAGTGCCATAGCTTTGCTCCTTAACGCCTTGAGTGGCACTTTGAAATTAATCGAATTCGGGCCGCTTGGCAAAGTTCAATTCGACCAAGCTCAGTTCTGACAACGCTCTGCTCAGTGTCAAACCAAGGGAATACACCCAGGAAGTGCTCACCGACTGCTATACCCAGGAGAGGAAATCGGCCACAGGCTCTTTGGCAGCATCACAGCTTTGCGCCAGAAACAGCTCACCACAGGCCAGCGCGTCAGTCAGGGCATTGTGGGCCGAATACGGCGGCAGATGATAGCGGCTGCGGCAAGCGCCGAGGCGCAGACTACCGCTTGGCAGCACCTCCTGTTGCCGCTGCAGGCGGGTCTTTTCCAGCAGCAGGGTATCTATCACGGGAAGATGCAGCTTAGTACCGTATGCCTGCTGACAAAGCCTGCTGAGAAAAGCGCAGTCCAAAGGAGCATGATGCATCAGTAAAATGCGCCCCTGACTTTGCCGTAACAGCCAAGGCAAGAGCAGTTCGGGCGCCAGCGCCCCCTGTTCAAGATGGCGATCCATAATGCCGTGAATCGTGGCGCTCTGACCGACACTGCCGGCAATACTTACCAATTTGTGGCGGGCGCCGCTGAGCTCCAGTCTGCCTTTGTTGATGGGCACCACACCGATGGAGAGTATCTGATCGCAACCCGGCTCTAGGCCGGTCATTTCCAGGTCCAGCGCCATCAAAGGCGCCTCTGCCACAGGCTTGGATAACACAGGACTCAAGGACTGGTAAAAAACCTTAAGTGGCTCCTTAGCCTGCCAACAATGCCAGGCCAGGCGGGCTTTGTGCAGCAAAGGCATCCTAGAAACTCCGGGTAAACTTGAGTCTCAGCGCCGCCTGGGCATCATGCACGACCTTGAAGGCATCCCTGAGTTGATGACGCATCAGTGAAGAGAGTGCCTGCGGCATCAGAAAATTGCTTATCTTCTGGCCTTGCTCAAACTGACGCCCCTGATTGGCCAGCCGCATATGGGCAATAAATTCATGGGCATCGGCAAGATTAAGGGCATCTTTGCGGCTCAACAGCTTGCTCTCCATCAAGGCGCGGATCCGTTTGGCGGTATTGACCTCTTTGACGCCGGCGGCCAATGCATATACCCGGGCGATGTCATTGATAAGGGCGCTGCCCCTGTGTTTAAGATCCATCCCCTTGACCTCACTGCCATCCCTGTCGAGCACGAATTGGCGGAAAAATCCCAATGGCGGCGACTCACTTAAGGCATTGCCGGTCAGGGCCGCCAGAAAGATATCCTTGTCTTTGGTCTGCGCCAGCACCTTGTCTTGCAGCGCATCGAACAGGCTGTCCGGCCCATATACGGAGCGCATATCGAAAAAGATGCTGGCATGCATCAAGGCCTTGGGCTCAGGGGTGTTGACCCAAGAGGCAAACTTCTGCTGCCAACTTGCCAGCGACAAACACCAGTTGGGGTTTTGCGCCATGATATCCCCGGGGCAGTATACATAACCGCATTCGTTGAGCCCGGCGCACACTCCCTTGGCCAAGGCCTGAAAGTAACCTCTGGCATGCTCATCCGGCTCTTCGGCCAGCAATAAACCATTGTCCTGATCCGAGCATGCGGCCTGATCCTGCCGCCCCTGAGATCCAAATGCCAACCAGCAAAACGCCATCGGCGCCTCCCCGAGCAGCGCCTGATTGAGCTGGATAAGCCTGCGGGTAAGCGCATCGGTAACAGAGGTCAGTACCCGGCCAATCTCCTCGGCACGGGCATCGGCACTGATAAGGTTTTGCAGCAAAAGTGGAATTTGTCGACTGACGCCGATAAGGCTTTGCAAATCTTTTTGTCGCTCTATCTCGCCTATCAGCAGCAAAGGTTGGGATGCCTGACTTCGCAGTATGTCTGTGCTGGTGATCATCCCGACCGGCTGCTCTCGCTCCATGACCGGCAGATGGTGAATGTTGTGCTCGCTCATCAGCAGCATGGCTTCAAATACCAGGGCCTGGGCATCTATGTATACGGGCTGGCGGGTCATGGCTTGAAACACGGCTTCATTGCCGGTAAGCCCCTCGGCCAGCACCCGATTACGCAGATCCCTGTCGGTGAGGATCCCCACTAGTTTGTGATTATCCAGTACCAAGACAGACGACACCCTGTGCTTGCGCATCAGCTTGGCCGCATCCGTGATACAAAGGCGGTGATCGACACTGACAGGCTCATGGGTCATCAGGGTGCTGATCCGGCTGGTCGTGGTCAAATCCCTGGCCCGAAAACGACCTTGGTGGCGCAACCGCTTGGCATAGGCGCGGTTGAAGAAGCGATCGAAGCTGCGGCACTCCAGGCGCAGAGTGTCAAACAGCGCCGGTGGCACATGATAGACCAAACCATCTTCGAGGATCAGCACCTTGTTACTGATCTCCTCGCCCGACAGCAAAGAGGGAAAGCCAAAGCAATCGCCCTCCCCCAAGCGGTCCAGCAACTCGCCCTCGGCATCGCGCACTTCAAAGGCGCCGCTGCGAACGATATAGAGCATGGGGTTGGCCGAATCCAGCGGCACGGCTTTCATCGACTTGCTGTAATAACCTATGCCGATGGTGCGGCAACATTGCTCCAGCAAGGGTTTCGGCAGTTCATCGAAAGGAACCGTCTGTTGCAGAAAGCTGCGAATAGGCAGCAGTTCACTCTCATCCATGGGCGGCCTTTAGAGTTGGACTGACTAATCTCAATATTGCCCACTCTGTATCATGCTGGCTATCTGGCTTTAGTCGAATACCGCCAGAACCAAGGCAGAAAGCCCGAAACAGAAAGCCCAAACCAAAGAAAAATAGAAAGTTGAGTATCCAACCCAAACTGCACTGATAAAAAAATCCCCCGGCCAAGCGGGGGATCTTCCATTTATGCAGCATCAGACTATCAGTGTTCCTGCGCCGTGCCTGCACCTTTGGGGAAACGGATGGATTCAACCATTTCCTGTACATGCTCCGGAACAGCGGCTGTCATCTTGGCAACAATAATCGCCACAACAAAGTTGAGTATCATGCCAATCATGCCTATTCCTTCAGGCGAAATACCAAACAGCCAGTTTTCAGCGCTGTTATCGGCAGGATTAATGAACTTGAAGTAGATGATATAAGCCGCGGTAAAGCCAAGCCCCACCACCATACCGGCTATGGCTCCTTCCTTGTTCATCGACTTGGAGAAAATACCCATCACGATTGCCGGGAACAGTGACGATGCCGCCAAGCCAAAGGCAAAGGCCACCACTGCCGCCACAAACCCTGGCGGATTAATCCCGAAGTAACCGGCAATCACTATACCAACAGCCGCCGCGGTTCGGGCATAGAACAACTCCTTCTTGTCTGAGATGTCCGGCATAAAGTTTTTCTTCAACAAGTCATGGGATACCGAGGTTGAGATAACCAGCAGCAAGCCCGCAGAAGTCGACAGCGCCGCCGCCAGACCACCGGCTGCAACCAGAGCAATCACCCAAGCCGGAAGATCGGCGATTTCAGGGGTCGCCAGCACCATGATATCGCGGTCGATATTCATCTCATTGCTGCTGTCGTCGGTGAGATTACCCTTGGCGTAGTACATCTTGCCGTCGCCATTTTTATCATTCCACTTGATAAGCCCGGTGGTTTCCCAGTTTTTGATCCACTGCGGCGCCGACTCATAGGCAACACCTGTCGATTCAGGACCATTGATGGTTTCTATCATGTTCACCCGGGAGAACGCCGCCAAGGCAGGCACAGTGGTGTACATAATGGCAATAAACACCAGCGCCCAACCGGCACTGATACGGGCATCTTTCACCTTAGGTACGGTAAAGAAACGCACAATAACGTGTGGCAAACCGGCAGTACCTACCATAAGCGCAGCAGTGATGGCGAATACATCTATGGTGCTCTTGGCGCCTTCTGTGTATTCAGTGAAACCCAGCTGGGTTTGCAGGCCGTCGAGTTTTTGCAGCAGATACACCCCGGTATTATTCCCGGCGGCGTCTATCAGTTCAGCGCCAAAACCGATTTGTGGAATGATATGGCCTGTCATCATCACAGAGATAAAGATGGCCGGAACCATAAAGGCGAAAATAAGTACGCAATATTGGGCCACCTGAGTGTAAGTGATCCCCTTCATGCCACCGAGTACGGCGTAGAAGAACACTACCGCCATACCTATATACACCCCGGTATCGACATCCACTTCCAGGAAGCGGGAGAACACCACCCCAACACCGCGCATCTGCCCGGCAATATAGGTAAAGCAGATAAAGATGGCGCAAATCACAGCCACCACTCGGGCCGCCTGGGAGTAATAACGCTCACCAATAAAGTCAGGCACAGTGAACTTGCCGAACTTACGAAGATAAGGCGCCATGCACAAAGCCAGCAACACATAGCCGCCGGTCCAGCCCATCAAGTACACACTGCCATCGTATCCGACGAAAGAGACAATCCCCGCCAGCGAGATAAAGGAAGCGGCCGACATCCAGTCTGCGGCCGTCGCCATACCGTTCATCACTGGGTGAACCCCGCCACCGGCAACATAGAAATCTTTGGTAGAGCCGGCTCTTGACCAGATGGCAATCCCTATATAAAGGGCAAACGAGAGCCCCACAATCAAAAACGTTAATGCTTGAACATCCATACGGCCCGCTCCTTAGTCTTCGTGTACGTTATATTTTTTATCTAAGGCATTCGCTTTGGCCGCATATACGAAAATCAGCACTACGAATACATACATGGAACCTTGCTGGGCAAACCAGAAGCCAAGCTTGAATCCCATAAAATGAATTTCATTGAGAACATCCACCAGCAAAATCCCACAACCGTAGGAAACCACGAACCAGATGGCCAGTAGTGCCAGTACCAAGCGCAAGTTTTCGCGCCAGTACCCCTTTGCCTTGTCATTGTTTTCAAAACCCATAGCGACTCCCCTGTGGTAATAATTATTAAGTCACAGTTAATCTAGCAACCGCCGGGAGTGCCACAATCAAGACCTTAGTCTAACCCCAAATTTACACATTAATAACAATTGTAAAAATCCAATATTTATCAGCTGGTTAAAACAAAATACGCCAATAAAACGCTCGTTTAATTGGCGCTTATTATTAGACCAATGTCGAAGTGATTTTCAGGATGGTTTGCATCAGGAAGCGGCCCTTCTCCGCCATGGGAAGGGTCGAACAAGAACCCAAAGCTGCCATAAACGCTTTTATCGAACCGAGGTGGAATAAACTCTTATGACCATTCAGGCTCTTGTCTGAATTTGTTCGGCAGATTAATGCCAAAAAGCGTAAAAAAAAGAGGCCATTCGGCCTCTTGATTGCATTTTCTTGACTGCATTTGCAAAGTGGTCGCTATGGCGCTTCCTGGTTCAAATAGAGGACAAGCGCTGCCAGCTCCTTGGGATCTGAGCTTTGGGAGGTGATCAAATACTTGCCATTGACCAAGAGTGAAGGCACACCACGGATCCCTGAGAGCTGAGTCTGGGTATCATAATTGGCCAACGCCAGCTTGCTGTCGGCCGAGCCCAAGGTTTGGTTAAGCTCTTGCTCATTGACCCCCTGCGCCAAGAAGAAATCCTTCAACTGCTGCGGCCGATCAAAAGCCTGATGTTTCTCATGGATCCTGTTGAAAATATTGCCGTGCACCTGATCGGTTATCCTGAATTTTTGCGCCAGATAATAGGCTTCCTGACTGAGGATCCAGGAGGGACGCCCGGCACCGACCGGGGTTCGTTCAAAATCCAGTTTCCCCTTCAGCAGGGCAGCAGTTTGCTGCATCAAGGGATCCTTGTGATAGCAATGGGGGCAGTTATAGGAGAAAAACTCTCTGACTATGCCACTCTTGGCTTCCGGGATCCCTGGCACCTTGACATAATCGCGCCCTTCCTGAAAATCGGCCGCACTGGCACTGAAACTGCCGAAGGCCAAGAGTATCAGCGGCAAGGCTCTCACCATTCTGGATAAAAAAGACATAGGGTTTCCTCTTGTTCTGTTTTTAGTCACGCTTTTTATTGGCAAGCGGCAATAAGGCTATCAGCCTCGGGGTAACTGTATTCAAAGTCAAGCTCGCGGCAGATGAGAGAACCATCCACCCACTTACCGGTTTCACTCTCTGTTGCAAACTCAGGCGATGCCAGGCCAAGCGCCTTGGCGGCAAGCGGATAGAATTCTTGCCTGGTTGGATGACACGGCGCACAAAGGTTATAGATGGCCCCTGGGTTAGCGGCGGTCAATAACTGCAGGCAGGCATTTATGCAATCATCGAGATGCACCAGATTCACCACGGCGTTTGCTCCGGGCAGCCCTTTCTTGCCGGCCAGGAAGCGCCCGGGGTGACGGCCAGGTCCAACCAAGCCAGCAAATCGGATGACAGTGACTTTGAGACCTTCGTTGGCAAGCGCCAGTATCTTCTGCTCAGCCATCGCCAAGGTGCCGGAATAGCTGTCCGCCGGAGCATCAACAGATGTCGCCTCTGTGACCACGCCCTGAGACTGTGGGTAAACCCCTGAACTACTTATAAACAACAGACGTTTGATGGAACTTGCTGCAATCACAGGCAATAAACGCTCGAGAGAGGACAGATAATCATTGGCGCCACGCCTGAGGCCGGGGGGGATATTGAGCACCAAGGCATCACAGCCATCCGGTAACGAAGGTAAAGGTGCAGGCTCAGCAAGATTGAGGGTTACGGCATCCATCCCCTCTTTTCTCAACAGATCCGCGCCCTCCTCGGTACGCTTACTGCCGCAAACCTTAACGCCTCTGGTCTGCAGTTCCTTCGCCAGTGGCAAACCAAACCAGCCGCAGCCCCAAACCGCAATATGTTTCATCGCCCTACTCCGTTGTAAACCGAGCTCAAGCATAAGACAAATAACAATAAAAACCAGAGGTGGGCCTATGAGTGGCCAAACTTTGGCCGCTCACGGCAAGAGAAAGCGGGTTGCAAACTATTCCAGGGCGCTAAAATAAAAACTGATGCTGGCACCGGTTTGCAGGGTTTTTGAGGCGCCTTCGGTCAGTTCATCAGACTTGAGCACGGCCTCCACGCTGACCTCCTCATCCATCAGAAAGCGCAACTTAGGCTCGCTGCCATCGCGTTTACAGGCCCAGACCTGGGGTTGTCGCACCTCTGCGGTCGTCATCATCACCTTGCCGACACTGTTGTCAGACAGACTCACCAGGGTGCCAGGCGGATATATACCCAGCACCTTGACCAGCGCCGAAATCAACTGCTCCTGATGTTGGCCGACCCGATTTTTAAACAGATAACCCAGGGCAATTTGCGGTGACACCATCTCCTGACGCGCCAATTGGCTGTCATAGTCATTGGCCAGTGCCACTATCTGAGTGGTCAGGGGCAGCTTGGCCAGCTTGAGCCCATCGGGGTAGCCTGAGCCATCGATAAACTCATGGTGATGCATCACTATATGCAGTACCTCATTGCCGAACAGGCCACTGCGCTTGAGCATGTCATAGCCAAAATTGGGATGCATGGAGAGAAAATTGCTTTCATGGGGGCTCAAGGGGCCGCGCTTGCGCCTGATGGCATCGGGCACCTTGAGTTTGCCTATATCGTGCAGCAGTGCCCCCAGAGCGATGTCCCTCAGCTTGTCCTTGGACAACTCAAGCGAATGACCGATCATCAAGGCCAGTACCGCCACCGATATCCCGTGCTGAGTCACGCTGGGAGCGCCTTCACCACTGGACACCAAGGCCAACTTGGGATTATCGGATTCTAACAGATGCTCCAGCATCAGCTCTACCAGAGCTGAGGCTTCACGAACGGCGCCTTCGGGATCGGACACCAACTTACTGACCACGGTACGACTGTCATTAATGGCATTCAAAAAACGCCCCTGGCTCTTGCGTATCGCCTTGCGGGCAGAGGCTTTGGGATCCGGTTTATTGTCCTTTGTTTGCTCTGTTGCCTGCTGCGCCTCGTCTTCCTCTTCAATCACATCATTGAGCAGCTCCTCGTCGGAGAGCAAGATGACATAGGGCACCCCGAGATTACGGATCATCTCTATCTGGCTGGCATCTTTGATTTCTATACGATTGAACAAAAAGGGATGATCTGTCCAGGACAGAGGCAACTTGACTGTAATGCCGGTTTGCAGGCGTGACAGCGGGAGATGGATCCTTTCAGCTTTGGCCACTCAAAGTTTCTCCAGAGAACAACTTGATAAACAAGGTTTTAAAAACCAATACCCAAGAGTCTTAACTATAGACCATTGAAAACCAAGCGTAAGACTTCAGCGCCAAATTTATGACAAAAACAGCATATTTGACAGTGTTTTAGTTCCTAAACGGCCGCTGAAGCCCTTTTCTGTTCATATTTCATCCAAAATAGTTGCAATTGATAACTCTTTAAGCCGAAATATGCCAAGGGGTCTCTGTTTTATATAGCAAAAAACTGCCAACCTTGCCTTGTATGTCACTCCAACTTGTCTTGTTTTTGCCAGTCGTTCAAATAGTGGCGCAAATGAGCCGACTTGGCGAGGTACAGCAAAGACCAGAACAGCAGCAAGGCATCCAGCGCCAAATTCCAACTGAACAGCCAGTCGCTGTGACCAAGACGTTGAATAAGCAGCATGCCGTCTATCCCCAGCAACAGCGCCAACCACCAACGAATTTGCCGAAATAGTGGGATCACCACCTCAAATACCCGTTTACGTTCCGCCACGATCAAACCATAGACCAGCAAGGCGCCGACGCCGGCGGCCAGAGCCAATAGGAAGTCGCTCTTTTCCGGATAAAACAGCCGCACCAGAGCAGCCCTGTCGCTGGCCTGGGTCAGGGACGCTGCAAACACACACCAGCCGCGGGCCAGAAACAGCACTATGATGTAAAGCAGTAACGGCGGCTTGATATGACCGTTATTGTCGAGCCAGCGTACATGTTCAAATTTAAGCAAGGGCAGAATTCCATCATTGTGACTCACCCAGACAGACCCTGGCGCAGCCATCATAAAAAAGTAACCGAAAGCGCTCACGCTTGTGACTGACTCCGGCTTTTAGGCAGATGAACCTACAGGCCTTGAGTCCGAAGCATCTTCCAAAACAATGAGGTGGGTCCTGCGGCGGCGCAATTCAAGTTGTGTAAGACAAATAAGCTAAATAAGGGGGCCTGAACAGACTGTTTGGCTTTTTGAGTCTGAAATGTTAAGAGTCCTTATCAACTCGGGTCAGTTGATGCTAAGTGAACATAAAAAAGCCCTGCAGCTTGGCACAACGTAGTTCACTTAAGCGGAGCTGCCTTGTGATTAACAGGATATCGGGTCTTTGATATTTTTACCGCCCTAGGCCGATTTGGCTTAGGGCGTTTGTCTATAAAAAGGATGGACAAGTCTCCTCGCAGACTGTTTAGACGCTTCGGCGTATTACCTGGTGACACCGCTTTGCTCATGACTTTGAGCTGACTTGCGATGAACTGACAAGCGTACTTAAAGCTGATTTCATTGGGCATTCGACCATGCTCTACTGCCGCTTGGCTCGCTTCTCGTCTCACCAAGTCATAACCAAAGTCGGCAAAGCAGTTTTGAATAGACATAAAAAATCGGAAACCTACAAACAGGTTTCCGATTGTCTCTCATCAGGAGGTTCGGTCAACCGATCCTTATCTGATCTACGTTGCGCAGCTTAGCGGGGCTTAAACAGAGAAATAAAGCTCAGGGCTGCAGCAGCGCCAGCAGGCCGGCTTCATCCAACACCTTAATCCCCAGCTCATTGGCCTTGGTCAATTTGGAGCCAGCGGCCTCGCCGGCCACCACGCAGTCTGTCTTCTTGGAAACACTGCCGGACACTTTGGCGCCGAGCGCCTCCAGCTGCGCCTTGGCGTCAGTGCGGCTCATCTGGCTCAGGGTGCCGGTCAATACCCAGGTCTGCCCCTTGAGCGGTTGCTCGTCTTCAGACGGCGCTTCGATGGCAGGCCAGGTCACCCCGGCGGCCAGCAGTTTATCTATCACCTCAAGGTTGTGGGGCTGAGCAAAAAAGTGCGCCACATGCTGAGCCACTATGGCACCGACATCTTCCACTTCAATAAGCTGCTCGACACTCGCTTGCTTGAGGGCATCGAGCTCTTTGAAGTGCCGTGCCAGGTTGGCGGCGGTGGATTCACCCACCTCACGGATCCCCAAAGCGTAGAGAAACTTGGCCAGGGTTGTTTGTTTGGCCGCCTCTATGGCCTGCACCAGATTGGTGGCCGACTTGAGCCCCATCCGCTCCAGCATAGTCAGGGCCGAAGCCGTGAGTGAGAACAGATCCGCCGGGCTCTGTACCAGCTCCTTATCGATCAGCTGCTCGACTATCTTGTCGCCCATGCCGTCTATATCCAGCGCCTTGCGGGAGGCAAAGTGTTTGATGGCTTCCTTGCGCTGCGCTTCGCAGAACAGGCCACCGGTGCAGCGGGCCACGGCTTCGCCCTCGAGGCGTTCCACCTGAGAGCCACAAACCGGGCATTGCGCCGGGAAACAGATCTCTTTGGCATCCTCAGGTCTTTTTTCCGGCACCACGGCAACCACTTGCGGGATAACATCACCGGCGCGGCGAATGATCACTGTATCGCCAATTTTGACCCCAAGGCGGGCGATTTCGTCGGCGTTGTGCAAAGTGGCGTTGGAAACTGTCACCCCACCGACAAACACAGGCTTGAGCCTGGCGACCGGTGTCACGGCGCCGGTGCGGCCTACCTGAAAGTCGACCCCTTCGAGCAGAGTCATCTCTTCCTGGGCCGGAAACTTGTAGGCGATGGCCCAGCGCGGTGCACGGGAGACAAATCCCAGTGTTTGCTGCGCTTCTATGCTGTTGACCTTGAATACCACACCATCGATTTCATAGGCCAAAGCACTGCGGCGCGCCATAATATCCCGGTAGTAGTCATCCACTTCGCTGAGGTCCTTGGCAAGGCGGATCTCACTGCTGACCGGCAATCCCCAAGTTTTAAGCTGCTGCAACTGCCCAAGGTGGGTGTCCGCCAGCGGGAAGGATTCCGGCTCAACCACACCCAATGCATAAGCGTAAAACGCCAGTGCCCGGGAGGCAGTGATCTTGGAGTCCAGCTGCCGCAAACTGCCGGCGGCGGCATTACGCGGATTGACAAACAGCTTGTCTCCCTTGGCTCGGTTACGCTCGTTGAGCGCCTCGAAGGCCGCCTTGGGCATGAATACTTCACCGCGCACTTCCAACAGCGGCGGATAATCATTGCCCCTGAGTTTCAGCGGCACGGCCCGAATGGTACGAACGTTTTCGGTAATATCTTCACCGACCGCGCCATCGCCCCGGGTGGCGGCACGCTCCAGCACGCCATCGCGATAGAGGATACTGACCGCCAGACCATCGAGCTTGGGCTCGCAGCAATAACTGAATTCGCCGACTCTGTCAGTCACCCGCTTATGGAAGGCGGCAAAGTCTTCTTCACTGAAGGCGTTGTCCAGACTGAGCATAGGTTTGAGGTGAGTCACCTGTTCAAACTTGGCCAGCGCCAGACCACCGACTCTGAGGCTTGGAGAGTCGCTGCGTTGCAGTTCAGGGTGCTCGGCCTCCAGCGTCTTGAGCCGCTGCATCAGGCGGTCATATTCAGCGTCGGGAATGCTGGGGTTGTCATCCACATAGTAGCGAATGTTGTGCTCGTTAATGGTACTTATCAGCTGATCAATTTCGTTTTCAATGGCTTGCATAAAAATTCCGCACAAAACAAAGGCCGCAGAGGCGGCCTTGGATAGAGAGACTCACACAGGCTCCCTGATGGATATCAGCCCTGAGCCCGAATACGGCCCAGGTAAGCTTGTTTGGTGTCCTGATGCCATGGCTGACGCTGGCCGTCCAGCAGATCGGCACCAAGATCATCCGCCAATTGATGGGCGGAATTGAGCATGATGGAAAAGTTCATCAGCGGATCACCGTGACAAGGCAAGGTCATAAACAGAACTATCCCTTGAGTGTTGAACTGCTCCATGTTGTCCGGGTCAAACACCCCGGGCTTAACCATGTTGGCCAGGGAAAACAGCACCCGACCTGTGCCGGCGTTGTCTTCATGGCGATGGAAAATGTTCATGTCACCAAACTTGAAGTTCAGTGCCAACAGGCAAGGCAGCAGCTCAGCACCGCTGAGGCTCTCGCCCTCTTTGGCAACCACATGCAGTACCAAAACATCTGTGGGATCGGGCAACTCATCGTGGCGCGATTCTTCCTTGGCCTGCTCGCGGGTCTGTTGTTCAGTGGCAAGTTGTGGCTCTGGCTGGCTGTTTACCTGATGACCGGCCTGGGCTGTGGTTTGAGTGTCGCTGTGATTATCAGCACCCAGCCCAAGCTCCATCTGCATTTCGGCAGTATCTTCTTCATCATCGATATGTAACACAGGCTCTTGCCGTTGTGGCTTGCTGTTCACTCTCGGCTCGGGTTTGGCGCCTGAGAGGGAAAACGACTGTTCGCCTTCAACTTCATCCTGCTGAGGCGGCTGGAAACCAGGTTTACGCAACTTGCTGCTCTTGAGCTTGGGCGGCTTCTCGTCCGGCGAAATTTTACGCACCCTCACCTCACCAATTCCATCGGCATCGAAACCTTCGCTGTCACGCCGGGCCTGGTCCTTGTAGAAACCTGTCAGCGGATTTTCTTTCAGCGACTTGGGCTGTTGTTTGCGGATAGACCAGAAACCGTGAACCAGCACGGCGATGATGGCAATCGCACCCAACACAAACAATACCAGTTGCAAATTTTCCATTGGTTACCTGTTTTCCTATGGTTATCCGGCGTCGGCCATAGCCACCGCTTCTTCAATATCGACTGCGACTATGCGAGAGACACCCGGCTCATGCATAGTGACACCTATCAACTGATCAGCCATCTCCATGGTGAGTTTATTGTGGCTGATATAGATAAACTGTACGCTGTCCGACATCTCCTGCAAAAGGCGGCAGAATCTGTCGACGTTGGCGTCATCCAAGGGTGCATCGACCTCATCCAGCATACAAAAAGGCGCCGGATTGAGCCTGAAAATCGCAAACACCAATGATAAAGCCGTCAGAGCCTTTTCTCCACCCGAAAGTAGATGAATCGTGCTGTTCTTCTTGCCCGGTGGCCGGGCCATGATGGTCACTCCGGTATCGAGCAAATCATCGTCTGTCAGTGCCAAATAGGCACTGCCGCCACCAAATACCTTGGGAAACAACTCGCCCAGTCCGGCATTGACCTGCTCAAAAGTCGCCTTGAAGCGACTGCGGGTTTCCCTGTCTATCTTGCGGATCGCCTCTTCGAGACTGGCCAGCGCCTTGTTGAGATCTTCATCCTGGGCATCGAGATAAGCCTTACGTTCTTTTTGCTGCTCATACTCTTCAATGGCCGCCAAGTTAATGGCGCCGAGGCGACTTATCTTACGCCGAACCGATTCCAGTTCATCCTGCCAGGGCGCTATTTTTGCTTCATCCGGCAGGTTTGCCGCCACTTCATGCAGCTTGATCTGCTGCTCACTGAGCTGCGCCAATTGGCTGTCGGCCTGACCTTTCAATCCCTCGCGACGTAACTTTAACGTGCTGATTGTCTGAGTCAAGTGCTCCAGTTGTCCAAGCTGTTGTTTTTGCTTTAAAGCTGTACTATCCAACTGCTGTTGCTGCTCGGCAAGTTTGGCCCGGGTGCGCTCAAGCTCCGTCTGCATCCCGTGCTGCAGCGCAAGCAACCCTTCCAGGCGTTGCTCCAGCGGTTGCAGCTCGGCCGTATCTGCATCTTGCTGCGGTTTATCCAGCAATTCCCTGCGCTTATGCTCGGCCTGCTGCAACTGCTCGGTCAACTGTTTATGCCGCTGCGATGCCAACGCCAAGGCGGTTTTCTGCTCCGCCAGAGTCCCGTTCAAGGTTTTTAACTGGCGCTCGAGTTCGCTCAGGCTGACTTTAAGGCTGTTTTTTTGCTGATTGGCCTCGTTGTGGCGCTCACTCAGCAATCGCTCCTGCCGCTGGCGCTCATACAGAGTATCATCGGCAGCAAACTGACTCTCAATCAGCGTCTCCAGCTCAAGCTGCTCCTGCTCGAGGCGCTCTTTCAACTCGGCGATTTCCGCTTCTATCTGTTGCCTTTGTCTGAGTTCGCGTGCCGCCTGCTCGGTGGCCGCCTCACAAGCCATCACAGCGCGGGTCAACGCCAGTTGCTGTTGCTGTAGCGCCTCGGACTTGAGCTGCTGAGCCTGCCTTAATTCGTTGAACCTATCCTGAGCCGCTGTGGTTTGTTGCTGCGCGTGCCGGCTCTCGCTTGCAAGCTTATCGAGCTCGGCCTGAATGGCGCCCAGCTCGGCGGTAAGCTTCACCAGTGACTGGCCATCCTCGGCAAGTGTCAGCTTTACATCATGCGCAAAAAGGTTGCCATCGCGGCAGAGGATCAGTTCCCCCTCTGCCAGCCCCTGCTCGAGCAAGTTGGATGCCTGCTGCGCCGACTCGGCCCAGCGCACCCTGTTAAGCCAGGGGCTTAAGTTGACGCCGGCGCTGACCGGCCCCCAACTTTGGCGGCGAGTCTGAGCAAAACCCTTGCCATCAAATGGTTTGGAGTCAGGATAGACAGCGGCGCGCATCAAGGGGCCAAGCCAGGCCTCAACCACTTGCTCCCAACCGGCCTCAACCTGAATTTCCTGCCAAAGCTGAGTCAAGGCAGTTTGTGTTGCTTGCGTTGCTTGAGCGGCGCCTTCGAGCCACTGACTTATCAGCTCCAGGCGGCCAGTTAGCCCCGAGCGGCGCTGCACCAACTGCTGCTCCGCTTGTCTTGCTTGCTCCAGCGCCTCCTGGGCCTTGGTCAACTCTGCGCCATGCCGTTCGATATCGGTTTTAGCTGCCGCCAATTGTGACTCACACAAGCTGACCTGCTGCTGAAGCTCAGCCGGGTTTGCCCCGTTATCGGCCTCAGGTTGCTGCAATCTTGCACTGAGCTTATCAAGCTGCTCGCTGCGCTGGGCATGTTGCTGCTTAAGATGCTGCTCCCGGGTAGCGGCCAGCTCCTGTTGATGCTTGATATCTCTGACCGCAGTCACCGCCTGTTGCAACTCGCCGGCAAGGCTTTCACTTTGCGAGAGCGCCGCTTCATACTGCTGGCTCAGTTCAAACTGCTGCTCTTCCAGCTCTTCCTGGCGCGGCAAATGTTGCTGCAAACTGTCATCCAGGGTTTGCTCCTGCTGCTTGGCCTGAGTCAGCTGTTCATTCAATGTGGCGATTTGCTGTTGCAGCGCACCCAATTCAGATGCCTGCTGTTTATCCCGTTCTTTGAGATACTTGAGCTGCTGCTCGATACGGGCGATTTCAGTGTTGTTGTGATAAAAATCGGCAACCTGGCGCTGCTCCTTTTCACTGAGTTCATCCTGAGCCAGCTTTTGCCGAGTCAGGCTCAACTCCAACTCTTGTTTCTGCGCCTGTTGCTGGGCCAGCTCGGTCTCCAGCCTTTCTATCTCGCTGTTTTGCGCCTCGGCCTGATCATTGAGCTCCAAAAAACGCATCACCAAGAGTTCGGCATGCAAGCGCCGCTCGCTTTGCTTGTATTCCCGGTAGCGTTTGGCGGCCTGAGCCTGAATCGTCAACTTATCCAGTTGCTTACCCAGCTCGGAGCGAATATCCCCCAGGCGCTCAAGGTTTTCACGGGTATGGCGAATACGGTTTTCCGTGTCCTTGCGCCGCTCTTTATAACGGGAGATGCCTGCGGCCTCTTCGATAAAGACCCTGAGTTCCTGTGGTTTGCATTCGATCAAGCGGGAGATGGTGCCCTGGCCTATGATGGCGTAGCTGCGCGGCCCAAGGCCGGTGCCCATAAAGATATCCGTAATATCCTTGCGGCGACATTTTTGACCGTTGAGAAAATAAAGGGCTTCGCCATCGCGGGAGACCTGGCGCTTGACGGAGATTTCACCGTAGTTGGCATACTGGCCGCCGATACGCCCAAGGGCGTTGTCGAATACCAGCTCAACGCCGGCGACAGAAACAGGCTTACGGGCACTGGAGCCGTTAAAGATAACATCGGCCATGGAGTCACCGCGCAGGTGTTTGGCCGAGCTTTCACCCAGCACCCAGCGCACGGCATCAATCACATTGGATTTACCACAGCCATTGGGGCCGATTATGGCCGTCAGCGGATTGAGAAAAGGGATTTTGGTAGCATCGACAAATGACTTGAAGCCAGCGAGTTTTATCTGTTTGAGTCTCATATTTGCCGTTGGATGTCAGTGCCGATTGTTTTTGTTTTGCGGGCCAATCCTGAAAGAAATTCAATAGCCTGATTGAAACGCCGCCGTCCTGGCCCAAGAAGCTGTATAAGCGCTGTCACTTTAGCAAAGCGGGCCGCATTTTGTAACGTTTTTTATTCCCTTGGCTGCGTTTTTCCCTTGTTTTCGTGGCCTTGGTTGCTCAAAATCGGCCTAAGTATTCTTTTATTGAGAGTAAGTGGTACATGTCCGCATCTTCAAGACCCGCCAAGAGCGGCGTCAACTATTTTCTCGAAGGCTTTAGCCTGATCAAACAACCGGGCTTGCGCAGCTTTGTGTTTATTCCGCTGATGATCAACCTGCTGTTGTTTGCCGGCGTCATCTATTTTGCCATAGGCCAACTGGGGAATGTGTTTGCCTGGCTCGAAGGGCAACTGCCGGACTATCTCAGCTGGCTTAATGTGATCCTCTGGCCACTGGCGATTATCACCCTGCTGGTGCTGCTGTCGTTTATCTTCAGCTCTGTGATGAACTGGCTGGCAGCGCCATTTAACGGCCTGCTGGCCGAAAAGGTAGAGCAACTACTGACCGGCAAGCCGCTCAATACCGGCGGCACCTTGGATTTAATCAAGGATCTGCCGCGGATCCTCGGCCGTGAATGGCAAAAGCTGGTGTATTACCTGCCGCGAGCCATACTGATCTTGCTGCTGTTTTTTATCCCGGTGATTGGCCAAACCGTTTTCCCTGTGGTCTGGTTTATCTTCAGTGCCTGGATGATGAGCATCCAATACTGTGACTATCCTTTCGATAACCACAAGGTGGCGTTCAAAGAGATGAAGTTTGCCCTGAAAAATACCAAGGGCAGCAGTATGAGCTTCGGCGCCGCCGTCACCCTGTTTTCCATGATCCCGATAGTCAACTTTATCGTAATGCCGGTTGCCATTTGCGGTGCCACCTCCATGTGGGTCGACAAATATCGCGAAGCCTATCGCAATCCGGGCATAGCGCCAGATTAAGCGCCGTAAGGCCAATTGAGACACAAAAATGCCTGCAGTTGCAGGCATTTTTTATTGTTGAGGAAAGACCTGCCTTAACAGGCACGCAGAATTAAACTGCCGATGGAGTAACCCGCACCAAAGGAGCTCAACAGGCCCAGCTCCCCCTGTTTGAAGTCCTGGTGATATTTATGGAAAGCGATTACCGAGCCGGCCGATGCCGTGTTGGCGTATTGATCCAGCACCACGGGCGCCTTCAAAGGCTCAGGGGTTTCACCCAGGAGCTTTTTCACCACAAACTGGTTCATATTGATATTGGCCTGATGCAGCCACAGACGCTTGAACTGCTCCGGCGTGATACCTGCTTCTTCGAGCTGCGCATCCAAATGCTGGTATATCATGGGCAGCAGCTCTTTAAAGACCTTGCGCCCCTGTTGATGAAACAACTTGTCTGCCTCGCCGGAAGTGGCCGGATCACAACGGTTAAGGAAACCAAAGTTGCTGCGGATATTGTTCGAGTAATGGGTAAAGCAGCGGCTCGACAAAATTTCAAAGGCTTGCTGGGCGCGGCAAGTTGCGGCCGGCTCCAATACCAAGGCCGTTGCCACATCACCGAAAATAAAATGGCTGTCGCGGTCACGATAATTGACCTGAGCCGAACATATCTCAGGATTGATGACCAACACGCGCCCGGCGCTACCACTGCGAATGGCATTGGCCGCTGTCACCAGGGCAAAAGTCGCCGAGGAACAGGCAACCTGCATGTCAAAGCCATAACCCCGGGTGCCGAGGGCTTGTTGAATTTCAATCGCCATCGCCGGATAGGCCCGCTGGGTGTAGGCACAGGCGACTATCACCAAGTCAATGTCATCCGCCTTGAGGCCGGCGTTATCAAGCGCTTGCTTGGCCGCATGCAAGCCCATTTCAGCCTGCAGTGACAGGCTGTCGCTGGCACGTTCAGGGATCAACGGCATCATGACTTCAGGATCCAAGATCCCCTCTTTGACCATCACAAATCTGTGTTTGATGCCTGACGCTTTCTCAATAAACTCACTCGATGAGTAATTCAGCGCCGCCACATGGCCAAGATCTATCTGGGCACGGTTCTCGGTATTGAACAGGTCAACATACTGATTGAAGCTGTCCACCAGTTCTTGATTGGTTATTCCTTCCGGAGGGGTAAACAGCCCGGTACCGGAAATGACAATCGCATCCTTCATAAACTACCTTCTTATTGTTTTGTGACCGGATCCGCCTGCAGCACCGTCTCTGTTGGACTCATGCGTGGCTTACTCAGATCGATGACAACTGTTGCTGAGATCTTATCCTGGATGGCTTGCCTGTTGGCATCCCAAAAAATCTGCAAGAAACCCAGCAGTCCAGTGGCAAAGCCTGCACCGTATCCCCCGTAACGGCCAAAGGCGTCCCATAGGGAAAGCTTACCACCTCCGAGGGAAATCACCCGCACCCGCATGATTTTTTTGCCTAAAGTCTGACCATCAAACCAGGCAGTGAACAAGGTAAAATAGAATGCCGCCCAGCCAAATCCAAACCCGAGGTCATTGAGCATCCCCTTGGCCCAAGCGAGCAAACTGTATTGTGTTTCTTCCTCCTGCTCGTCCTCTTCAGCTCCCGGTCTTGAGTCGTCTTCGGCAGATGCCGGCTTGGTTTGTGTGTCGATTTTTGCATCGGTTTTTGCATCGGTTTTTACATCGTTTTTTGCATCGGTTTGTGCGTTAGCCCTTTCATTGAGTGCCGCTACAGACTCGGGCTTGATTGAAGCCAACTGCGGCATCAAGTCTGCATTTATCGCCGCAATATCGGCTGAAGCAAGCGGCAAGTCATCCAATGCACCTTGCAGCATGGTCTCGGCCTGGGTACGTGACAGCCCTGCCTCAGCCGCGGCATTGACCAGCAAACCCGCTTCATGTTGGGCACAGGCCTTGTCCTCACACAAACTCAAACGCAACAGCTGCGGCGTCAAGGTCAGCAGTGTCTGCCCCTGAATTTCATTATCGCGACGCTCTTGCAGGCCGTTGACTTTTATCATCTGCGGCACCGCAGACCAAAGCAAAACCACCGCCATAAACAGGTACAAAAGCCCCTTGGCCCAAGTGGAGATCCTGTTGGCGTGATTGTGTATATAATAAGCCAGCAGGCACACCAAAAGCACAAACAGCGGGCCGGCCTGTTCGGCCAGTACTGCGATCAACAAACCGTCTATCGTGATAGCCAGCGCCCTTTTCCAAGGCTTTGCCAAGGGGGTGTAGAGTAGCTCCGGCGCCACACTGAATGCGGCCGGTGTCACTATGCTGCGGGGATCTTTGCCCGGATACAGCTTAAAGCCGCTCTGTTCCCCGGTTCGATTCGGATTTGCCTCCTCGGCATTGAAGTTGTGATCCAAGCCTGCTCTCCTATTTGGAATAGAATGTTGATTTTTGGTTAACATCGAATTGGCGTTGAGATTAACATAAAGCTAAACTGGCTTACTCCGAAGTTACGAATAACAGAGATTCATGTAATAACTAAAAAGAATAAAGAAGAACAAAGATTCACTTCTCTTTGATCTCATGGAGATTATGCTTTAGGGATGCAATCAAAGGAGGCCAGCAAGCCATGAGCAAAATTTTCGAAGACAATTCCTACACCATTGGTAACACTCCACTGGTTCGTCTTAACCGCGTCAGCAACGGCAAGGTGCTGGCCAAGGTAGAAGCCCGTAACCCAAGCTTCAGTGTCAAATGCCGTATTGGTGCCAATATGATTTGGGACGCCGAGAAAAAAGGCCTGTTGACCAAAGACAAAGAGCTGATTGAGCCCACCTCGGGAAATACGGGTATTGCGCTGGCCTATGTTGCCGCGGCCCGAGGTTACAAGTTGACTCTGACCATGCCCAACACCATGAGTCTCGAGCGCCGCAAGCTGCTCAAGGCACTGGGCGCCAACCTGGTACTGACTGATGGTGCCAAGGGCATGAAAGGGGCCATCGAAAAGGCCGAGGAAATCCGCCAATCGGCGCCGGATAAATATCTGCTGCTGCAACAGTTTGACAACCCAGCCAACCCTGAGATCCACGAAAAAACCACAGGTCCTGAGATCTGGAACGATACCGATGGTCAAATCGATGTATTTGTTGCCGGTGTCGGTACCGGCGGCACCATTACAGGGGTGAGCCGTTATATCAAGAACACTCAAGGCAAGGCGATCACTGCTGTGGCCGTTGAACCAGCCGACTCACCAGTGATCAGCCAGACTCTGGCGGGCCAACCTGTGCAGCCGGGTCCGCACAAGATCCAGGGAATAGGCGCCGGCTTTATTCCGGGTAACCTGGATCTGGAGCTGATTGACAAGGTAGAGCTGGTCACCAATGACGAAGCGATAGAGATGGCTCACAGGCTGATGAAAGAGGAAGGCATTTTGGTGGGGATCTCCTCCGGTGCCGCCGTCGTTGCCGCCAACCGCATCGCCGCTCTGCCAGAATTTGCAGACAAAAATATAGTGGTGATCCTGCCATCTGCCGCCGAGCGTTATCTGTCCTCGGCCCTGTTTGTCGGCCAATTCGGCGATCAGGAAAACGTGCAGTAAGTAAGCATAAACCGCAACTTGAAAGCCCTGTCTAATGACGGGGTTTTTTTATACCTCTAACGCTATCAGCCCAAACGCAGCGAACTGAAGACCCCCTTTTGATGCCACAATTCAAAGCAGCAGTAACCACATATTTGCCCTCTTGATCAAAGTTTTATGCAACTGGCCTGTACTTGACTTGGGCTTTGGGCCATAAAGGCTTTTTTTGAACCTTTCCCACGGCTCCCAAGACAATGCCCTTTTTCAGTGAACCCGCCAAACTCAGTGCCTTCGAAGCCAAATTTGAAGCACAAAAAATCGCCTTCGCTCCGGTCAGTTTTCAGGTGACCCGCTGCCTGCTGCAGTTCGATATCCTCAAGCATATAGATGCCGCAGGCGATGAGGGCATTAGCCTTGAGATACTCAAAGAACAAACCGGGCTGACAGAATATGCTCTGGGCGTTCTGCTCGATATGGCGCTCTCCATGGGGCTAGTTTGGCACAAGGGAGACAATTACATCCTCGACAAGACAGGCTGGTTTCTGCTGCATGATGATATGGCCGCCACCAACCTCAATTTTATCCACGACATCTGTTACCAAGGCCTGTTTCATCTGCAACAGGCGCTGGAGCAAGGCTCTCCCGAGGGACTGAAAGTATTCGGCGATTGGCCCACTATTTACCCAGCCCTGAGTCAGTTACCGACAGAAGCGAAACACAGCTGGTTCGCCTTCGATCACTATTATTCAGATCATGCCTTTGACAGCCTGATGCCACGCATATTTGCCAAAGGGCCAACTCATTTGGTGGATATCGGCGGCAACACCGGCAAATGGGCCTTGAAATGTGCCGGCTACAATACACAGTGCCGGGTAACCATAATGGACCTTGCTCCCCAGCTTGAGCTGGCCGCCGAGGCAGCAAAAGCCGCAGGTTTGAGCGGGCGGATATCCGGCCTGGCGTGCGATCTGCTTGCCCCTGACGGCCCCTTTGTGACCGACGGCGATCTCTATTGGATGAGCCAATTCCTCGACTGTTTCAGCGAGGCACAAATCCTGGCCATCCTGCAGGCTTGTGCCAAAGCCATGCCGGCGACAGCCGAACTCTGTATTCTGGAAACCTTCTGGGACAGGCAGCCCAATGCCGCTTCCGCCTACTGTGTCAATGCCACCTCGCTCTACTTCACCGCCATGGCCAATGGCAACAGTCGTATGTATCACTCCAAGGTATTGCTGAAACTACTGCAACAGGCAGGTTTCTATGTCGATGAAGATATCGATGACATAGGGCTTGGGCATACTCTGCTGCGCTGCAAGCTTAAATAAATTTGAATCAATGAATAACTTAATTTCGATTTTATTAATCAAAGACCGATTTTAGACTAGGACCATCAAATTGGAATCTAGAGGTCACAGTATGAAACTCGTTGCCACTACCACTGAAGAACTCAGCACTCACGAGTCCAAGTTCAGTAAAGCCGCCTTCAGGCGGCTGCCAAGCCCTCTGGCCGGGTTGGCGCTGGCTATCGCCAGCCTGGGCTGGGCCTGGGAAAACGTGTCAGCAGAATTTCCCGGCCTGGCATTGGGCGCGGCGATTGCCGGCATATTACTGTCTCTGCTGACAGTCAAATTCATTCTGCATCCTGAATTACTGAATGAAGAACTGCGCCACCCTGTGGTCGGCAGTGTGTTGCCCACCTTTGCCATGGCACTGATGGTGATTTCTAAAGCCGTAGGGATCCATCTTCCTTTGTGTGGCTTCCTGATCTGGTTGACGGCTATCGCCATTCACTGCTGTTTACTGGCGGCCTTTGTGCTGCATAGAGCAATGGACTTCAACCTGGAGCATATGGTGCCCAGTTGGTTTGTGCCCCCTATCGGCATGGTGGTGGCAGCCGTGACCTTTCCCGGCGCCGAAGCCGGCGAGGTAGGCGCTCAAATCGCTCACATCATTCTGATGTTCGGCCTGGTCAGTTACTTGGTGATGCTGCCTGTGATGCTCTATCGCTTGATCTTCTGTAATCCGGTCGCGGATGCAGCCAAGCCTACCATAGCGATTCTGGCAGCACCGGCCAGCCTGTCTCTGGCCGGCTATCTGACCCTGACTCCGGCTCCTGAGCTTTGGTTGGTCGCCCTGCTGCTGAGTCTGGCCCTGCTGATGACCCTGGTCATCTATCTGGCCTTCCTGCACTTGCTGCGCCTCCCTTTTAGCCCTGGGTTTGCTGCCTACACCTTCCCCATGGTGATAGGAGCCACAGCCCTACTGAAAACAGCCGCCTGGTGCAACAGCCAACCCATGCTGCAATCGCTGCACCGGCCACTGGCGCTACTTGGAAATATTGAGCTTGTGATAGCCAGTGCTATTGTCGGCTTCGTCGCTATCAGTTACCTCAGACACTACCGCCCCTGGTCTCTGGGAAACTGAAATTCCCATACACAGAAACCCGCAAGAGCGTGATACAAATCACGCTTTTGCGATTTATTGGATCTTCAATGGTTCATTGAAATCTACTCAAGCTCCTAGACAAAGCAAATTCAACTCTTCACTACGAACAAGTTTAAACATTAATAAAACATTTTAATCCACACAAATTTACAACATAGAATAGTTTGCTAATTAATGTGACTAATTAGTCAGCAAGATCGAGAGCCACAACAAATAAACGCTGTACGTTATATTTATGATAACAAGATGGGTATATTTGGTTTCAGTATAATTTAATTACATCTGTATTATCCTTGTTGCACTTTTTATTTCACTAAGGTTATATTCCTGATACATCCGGAAACATTTTTTAATTAATTCGGATGAAAAAAATAAAAACACACATAAGTATCAGGGAGAAAATAATGCAAGCTAATTCTAAATTAGCCAAAGCAGTGCGCTTTGCGTTAATTGGTGGTGTTGCAACTGCAGCTTATTCCGCACCAGCATTGTCGGCAGAACAAGATCAGCAAACGGCTAATTCTGCCGTTGAGCGTATCTCTATCACTGGCTCACGTATCGTACGTGAAGGTGCCGTGGCCCCTACCCCGGTGACAGTAATTTCGGGTGAAGAACTTCTGTCTACCGGTGTTACCAACATAGGTGAAGCCCTCAACCAGTTGCCTGCTCTAGGTAACACCTATTCTCTCGCCAACTCTGGACGTTACATTGGTACTGCCGGAGCCAACCTGTTGGATCTGCGTACCATGGGTACCGACAGAACCTTGGTGCTGGTTAACGGTAAACGCCATGTTGCCAGCTCAGCGGGAAGCTCTTCGGTTGACGTAAACACGATTCCGAGTGCCTGGGTCGAAAAAGTGGAAGTCATTACGGGTGGTGCATCTGCTATTTATGGTGCAGATGCAGTAACAGGCGTAGTTAACTTCATTCTGAAAAAAGACATTGTCGGCTTGGATATTTCCGCTATCAAAGGTCGAGCCGATGACAGTGGTTTTGGTAAAGACAGAGTTTCGCTTTCTTACGGTACAGATATCAATGATGGTCGCGGTAATATCGCCTTCGCCGCAGAATACAGCGCTCAGGATAGACTCAGAGCGTTCGATCGTGATCAAACCAAAACCTCATTTACCAGTCTGAAAAATACCAACAGACCCAAGGATGCCGACGGTAACTATATCGATTCCAATGATCCGTCTGATCCAGACAAGTATTTCCTGCCAAACGGCGGACATTATAAGATCAGCAACGCCGGTACCTTCTTCCTGGATGGTTGGAAGACCTTCAATCCAGACGGGACTATCCGTGATGTCTACATCGGCCCTAAAGTTGATGGGAACTATTGTGTCGACTGTGACTTCACCAACTTGAGACAGTTTGAAGATCTGCAACCAGAATTCAAGCGTTATAACCTCAACCTGAAGAGCAATTATCAGCTGAATGACGATATGAACCTCTACTTTGAGGCCAAATATGTCAACAGTCAGGCCAGTGATTATGGTCAGCCTGCCTTCTTCTTTGGCAACAAGGTAAACACAATTAAGGTTGATAACCCTTATCTGGATCCCAACCTTGTTGCTCTGATGAAGAGCAACAAGGATGCGGACGGTAACCCTCAGCCACTGGATTCAATCGTCATCAACCGTTTCATGGCCGACCTGGGCCAACGTGTCGAGGACGACACCCGTGAAACCCAGCGCTACGTACTGGGTCTAGAAGGCGTCTTGGCTGATGACTGGGATTATGACCTGTACGCCATCTATGGCCAGACAGATCTGGAACGGGTGAACAAAAATAACCTGATTTATGCCAACTACCAAAATGCCCTCGATGCTGTCATGCTCGACGGTAACATAGTCTGTCGCAGCGAAACCGCCCGCGCTGAAGGTTGTGTGCCGGTCAACATTTTTGGTGCAGGTAACCCAAGCCAGGAAGCCATTGACTACATCAATACCACTTCTGTTGGCACCGCAGTGATCAAGCAAACCGTTTTGGGTGGCACTATCACCAATTCCGGGCTATTCGAACTGCCAGCCGGTTATGTAGGCCTGTCTACCGGTGTTGAGTACCGCAAAGAAGAGAGTGAGATCAAAGAGCCTGAGAATGCTGCAGGCACATTTTTCAACGCCTTGGGTGAAGACAAAGGTGATTTCGATGTCAAGGAAGTGTTTGCCGAAGTATCAATACCTCTGCTGGCCGACTTGCCGCTGATCCGTCAGTTGGATATGGATCTGGCCGTACGGTTCGCCGATTACAGCACCATTGGCAATGCGACCACCTGGAAAGCCGGTCTGAGCTGGGAAATCAACGACGAGTTGAGAATGCGCAGTACCTATGCTGAAGCCATTCGAGCGCCTAATATCAGCGAGCTGTTTGGTGCCCCAAGTCAAACTTTCTTCCGGGTTGATGATTCATGCCGTATTGATAACCTCAATAACCTGGCCGATTCTTCCACTCGCCGCAAGAACTGTGCCGCGCTGGGTGTACCTACTGATTTCAATGATCAGTACGATGCCAAAAGCATAGAAGGCAAGAGCAGTGGTAACCGGGAACTGAAACCTGAAGAGTCCACCAGCTACACTGTAGGGCTTATCTATCAACCTGAGTTTATCGAAGGTCTGTCTATGACACTCGATTACTGGAACATCAAGATTGATGATGCCATCAGTTCTATCGCGGCTCAGGACATCATAGATCGCTGCCTGGATTCGACCAGTGGTATAGATAACCAGTATTGCGCGCTGATCACCCGTGACCCATCTTCACACCAGATAACGTTGATTCAGAGTCACTCTCTGAACGTTGCAGCCTTGGAGGCCTCTGGTGTTGACTTGGATCTGGCTTATAAGACTGACATTCTGGGTGGTGATTTCAGTGCCAACCTGATTGCGACTCACCTGCTTAAGCGCCGGAACTTCTCCTTCCAGGATAATCCCAGCGATTACGAAGAATTGGCCGGCACTTTGGGATATGCAGATTGGCAGGCTAACCTGACTCTGAACTACAAGTATGAAAACTGGCTCAGCTACTGGCGTACCCGTTTCGTCAATGACGTCAGCTTGTACACAGATAAGGAACTGGCTCGCAACGCAAACCCAAGTTCAAACATGCAGTACGACGATTACTTCATCAGTGATGTCGCCGTGGGTTATCAGTTTGATTCCGGTATAACGCTTAAGTTCGGTATCGACAACCTGTTCGATAAAGACTTGCCTTATGGTACGACCGGTACCACAGCAGGTTCTGCAGCGTACGATAACGTCGGTCGCTTCTACTACACCAGTCTGAGCTATTCCTTCTAAGCTCATTTAAACTGAATATTATTCGGTAAATAAGCGGCGCATTTTGCGCCGCTTATTATTTATTCAATCAACCCCAAAAAAATGTTAATTAAATGTTTTTATTGTGTTTTTAAATATGGTGGCCAATGTTTTTTAATGGTTTCAAAACATCTGATTACATCTTTATTACAATAAATAATCGGGTAACAAGCATTTAACCACTTGTATTATTTGTATCTTAATGGTTACATTTTGTCGCCGAATTGTTCTATGCCGGCTCGAATAAATACAAAAAGACAAAATAAATATCATAAAAGGATATAAATGATGAATCTCAGTGTCAGCAAAGCTGTGCGCTTCGCCCTCTTTGGCGGCGCAGCAGCGGCCACTCTTAGCCTACCTGCAGTTCAAGCCAACGAAAACGAACAACTGGAGCGCATCGAAGTTACCGGTTCACGTATCAAGCGTACCGACATGGAATCGGCACTGCCGGTAACTGTGATGAGTTCTGAAGACATAGCCAAAACCGGTCTGACAGATGTTTCTGCGGTACTGGCACAAATGCCATACAACACTGCGGGCAGCTTCATCAGCGACGCCGGCAGCTCTGCCAGTAACCATGCCAGCTCGGGCATGCGTGGTCTGGGTTCAAACCGCACCCTGACCCTGATCAATGGCCGCCGTATCGCACCATCAGCCACTTTTGGTGCCGATGCAACCAACCTTAACCTGATCCCTATGGACGCCATCGAGCGCATTGAGATCCTTCGTGACGGCGCTTCTGCCATCTATGGTTCCGATGCCATTGGTGGTGTAATCAACATCATTCTGAAGAAGAACTATGACGGCCTTGGATTCGATCTGAAATACGCCAACCCGACTCAGGGTGGCCGTGATGAAATGTCGGCGTCGATGACCTTCGGTAACACAGGCGATAAGAGCACCAGCCTGGTAATCATAGAGCACAAGAAGTTTGATCCTCTCAAGGGTGGTCAGCGTGATCATTTGACCGCCAACTGGGATGAGGCCTATGGCCGCAGCTCTCTGTATGCACCGGAAGGTACCTGGCGCCCAGTGGCTGCCCGCCCAGGCAAAAAAGAAGACGGAACCTTTGAAACGCCAACCTACACAGGTAACTATGTACCGGGTAAAGACTGTCCGGCCGATCAAATCGTTCAGAGCAAAGATGGTCCACGTTGTGGCTATAGCATGTATGAAGGCACCGATTACCTGCCGGATCAGACCAAAGACTCTTTGTTCAGCAACCTGACTTACAGAATTACCGACAACCTGGAGTGGTTCGGTCAGGCGATTGTGATGCGTGACAAGTCCACGACTTCCTCTACCGCACTGTGGACCCCTAACCTGTACATAGCTGCCGACAACCCACTGAACCCAACTTATGGCACAGCCAACGCCAGCGAAGTACAGGCTTACCACCGTCTTACCGGTGTGGCCGATCGCAGCACGACGTTCAAGTCCGATGTGATTGACGTGGTTACCGGTCTGAACCTGGAGCTGGATGCCGGTTCACTGAACTGGTATGTACAGTACTCAGATCAGCAGGTAGACATAAGCACTGACTCCTACGTGTTTGAAGACAACCTGCAACAAGCCGTCGATGCCGGCCTGTACAACCCATTTGTTCTGGGCGGCAATGCGACTCAGGCAACCCTGGACAGCTTCCTGCACACCGCCACCCGTCAAGCTGACTCCAAGACCACAGCGACTGCCATTTCCTGGGCTGCGCTGGCGCCTATCGCACTGCCAGGCGGTGACATAGGTTATGCCGTGGGTGCCGAGTACCAGAAGATGGAATTCAGCGATCGCCGCGACGCGCAGCAAGCTGCCGGCAAAGTACTGGGTACTTACGGTGGTGACTCCGCCGGTGAGCGTAACTACAAGGCTGCCTTTGTTGAGCTGGAACTGCCGGTCACTGACGATCTGAACATCAAACTGGCCAGCCGTTATGACCAATACAGCCTACCGGACGAAGGCCAGCTGTCCAGCTCTATCAACCTGCGTTACCAGTTGTTGGATAACCTGGTACTGCGCGCCTCTTACGGCCAGGGTTTCCGTGCTCCGTCACTGGATGATCTGCTGGGCGAAGCCGCTACCAGTTATGACAGAGTGATCGACACCAAAGGCTGTCAGATGCTGCCGGCTGACCAACGCGAAGGCGCTGATGTGTGTGAGTCAACTCAGTATCTGCGCAAGAGTTCAGGTAATCCGGAGCTGAAACCTGAAGAGTCTGATCAGTATGCCTTCGGTGCAGTGTGGAACATCACTGATGATATCTCTCTGGTTGTGGACTACTACAACATAGAGATCAGCAACCAGGTCAGCTACGTTGGTGCCCAGACTATTCTGGATCTGGAAGCCACGACCGGCCTCGGTGCGTACGATCCTAAATATGTCTATGTGAAGCGTGATACCGACGGCAAGATTGAAGAGATTGGCGCCGGCTACATCAACATGGACGGGGTACAAACCTCGGGTCTGGACGTCTCTTTCAGCTCGCGCTTCGAGCTGGGTAACTACGGCAACCTGAAGTTCGCACTGGAAGGCACCTATGCACTGGAATACACAGAGCAGGCCAGCCCGGTCGACCCACGTTACGACGTGCTGGGTACCAAGGGATATCCTGAGCTGCGTTTCAACTCCACCTTCAGCTATGAGTACGATGCCTTCAGCGCCTCGCTGATCGCCAAGTACATAGACTCCTATGCCGGTGAAACGCCACAGCAGCAAGCTGCCAACATCGACAAGCAGGACTTCGGTTCCTTCACCACTTGGGATCTGGCCATGAACTATGACTTTGACAAGTTCGGTAAAGTCACAGTCGGTGCCCGTAACCTGTTCGATGCCATGCCTGCGGTGAACTATGAGCTGTCCTACCCAGGTTATGACGCCGATACCCACAACATTATCGGTCGCGTAGTCTACGCGGGTTATCAGATCCGCTTCTGATAAGCGCTTTAATAGCCAAAAGCGCAGTCATTGACTGCGCTTTTTTTTGTTTAATTCCATCCTCAACAATCAAGCATGGAGCTTCATTCCGCTTTGTCCTGTGTGGTAACCAAAACTTCCCTTACCGGCAACCATGCCTGACAGCCCAACATGGCCAAGAGGGAAACCAGCAAGGCCGGTACCACAGGGTGAATATGAAGCGGCAAAGGCAAGGCCAGCCATTGCAGCATTCCATAACTCAGCAATCCGGAAATCATCGCGGCAAACACCGAGTTGCCAGTCAATGAAGGCCAGAATACCGCCGCCAATATTGGCCAGAGAAACACCGCCTGCAGCGCGCCGAAAGCCGCCAGATTGAGCCAGACTATCATGGCCGGCGGCTCTAGCGCCCAGTAACAGGCGAGCGCAGCAATCATCAACATAGCGATGCGGCTCAAACGCAGCTGGCTTTGCGCCGAGGTTTGTGGCCTCACCTTAACCCAGGCATCCCGCACCAGACTGACCGCTGCCTGCAGCAACATGGAGTCCACCGACGACATCACAGCGGCGATGGGCGCCGCCAGCAACACCCCGGCCAAAAGTGGCGAAAACAGTCCGGAGATCAAGGTCGGCATGATCTCATCCGGTACCTGCAAATCGGGATAAAGTGCCCTGCCCATCAAACCGATAAGATGCGGTAACAGTGTCATCAAAACACTGATAAGAGTGCCCCAAATAATGCCTTTCTTGAGCGCCTGGGTATCTTTAACCGCCAATAAACGCACCACAGTATGTGGCAGCCCAAGCGTACCGAAACAGATAAGCACCCAAAACGACAGCATCATGGGCCAGCCCAGTTGCCCTTCATTGCCGTGGGGCTGCAACAAGGCAGGATCTTCGCTGGCCACCTTGGACATCAACTCTGTCATCCCACCATGGCCAAGCAGGGTGAAAAACAGCAGCAAGAGCCCCAGTAGCATTACTATTCCCTGAAAGGCATCTGTGATGGTCACCGCCCGAAAACCACCGCTCAGGGTGTAAACCAACACTGTCACCACAAACAGTGCCAGCCCCAGGCTGTAGTCGATACCGCTGACCCCGGCAAACAACCTGGCGCCACCGATAAACTGCACCGTTATCATGGCGATAAATCCAAGCACCAAGGAGCCCAGCGCCAACATGCTGACTCCTTTATGTTCGAAGCGGGCATCCAACCACTCAATCAAGGTGGCGTAAGGCGCCTTGGCCGCGAGGATCTTCGGCCCCAGCACTCCCAGGGTCAGCATGGCGACCGGCACCTGGATCAAGGCAAGCCATACCCAGCCCAAACCTATCTTGTAGGCGGCGCCCGGACCACCAATAAAAGAGCTGGCGCTGGTATAGGTGGCCACCAGCGTCAAGGCCAACATGGGGCCATTGAGAAAACGGCCACCGATAAAAAAGCGCGCCGCCTTATCCTGATAGAGGCTGGCCTTGTCTTGTCTGGCGGCTATAAAGCGGGTCAACACCAGGCTGAGCAACAGATAAAGTAATACCGGGATAAGAGTGGTCACTCTTTATGCCCTCCCCGGCCAAACAGGTAGAAGAGTCCCATAATGAAAAACAGCGGGGTCAGGATACAGGACAGCCAAAACCATAAAGGCAGGCCGTAATAGTCAGGTTTTGAGTCCCAGACACCCATATCGGTCAACAGGGGCCCCAGAGCCCACAATAGGGCGTAAATCAGGGTAAGTATGATGGCCAGACGTGCCATGGATGGCATAACGGCCTCCTTGGATTGCTCCTGGGGTTGGAGCGTGACAGCAAAAAGAAAGCGTTGATTCTAATCAACTCTTCCCCCGAGTGCCAAGGCATGACTCAAGTTACGCTTTGGTTGTGGGATAAAGTTATCACCCGGTTACCTGATGATATTCAGTTAACTTTTTGACTGCATGCCGAATTAACCATGACAGGACTCACAGCCCTGAGCCTGCTCCCGAACAGGTCACAACGGCCCAAAATTCAAGACCCGGCTCAAACTTTGACACCAGTTTGTGAAGCTGCGGGAATAAGGATTTACTTAAATAGACTGTCGGCGGATCCCCCAGTGTCGGCGCTATGGCATACAATTGTTAACCTGCTCGCAAAATTTAGCTTTTCCCTGTGGGTAAAGGCCGATATCAGATGCCGACAGCGCGGCTCTGTGTTAATATTTTTGTGGTAAATTGGTAAGACCAATTTTAAGGTTGGATGCATAACGAGCGATTCTTTGAACAGACTTTCTCGGGGTAGCTAAAACCTCAACCTGGGCTCTGTAAGTAAAGAAGATGGAGATTGCGGCAACATGGGAGATGTAAACATTTCCAGTTTGCAGCCATTCATCGCGAGCAACAGCACAGATTGGACTTTTATAACGTGTTACAAGCTTATGCTTGGGTCAAACACCAAATAGAAAGCACAGGCTGCGGTAGATAACACTGCAAGATAATTAAGATTGCGGTGAATTGTTTCAAGACGGTTTTTCAGACAAAAAAGGAATGGCAAAAGGTAGTTTAATTTCATAATTCAGATTGCACGGCGATTAAATTGATCTTAATCACGTAATTTAATTACATTTTGCTTATAGTTAACGAATTTGATGGCTCAAGGGTCATCACACAGAACAAGCGATAAATGAATTTCATAACCTAAACCGGTGGCCAGCCACCAAATGAGCGAAAGAAGGCAGCTATGAACAACAGTCCTAGCCCATTTGATGCATCAACCCCTGCCAATACTGCGCAGAAGGTCGAGGATGCGGCCGTCGTCAAAATCGGCCGCGATACCCAGTCGACCCTGTTGCTGGCCATGACTGCGGGGGTGTTTATTGGCCTCGCGTTTATCTTCTATGTTGTCGCCACTGCCGGTGGCAGCGCCCTTCCCTACGGTCTCAACAAACTCATCGGCGGCCTGTGCTTCAGCCTGGGCCTGATGTTGGTGGTGGTACTGGGCGGCGAACTCTTCACCTCTACTGTATTAACCATTACTGCCAGAGCCAGCAAACGGGTCACCACCAAGGCCTTACTGCGCAACTGGGGGCTGGTCTATCTGGGCAACTTTATCGGCGCCATGCTACTGGTAGGCCTGATGATCACCGCCAAACACTATGATGCCGGCCACGGTTTGATAGGCCTTGGTTACATGAAGACCGCTCAGGCCAAACTGCACCATGACTTTTTCCAGGCCATCGCCCTCGGGATCATGTGTAACATCATGGTGTGTCTGGCGGTATGGATGGCCTATGCCGGTCGCTCGGTCACTGACAAACTGCTGGCCGTGGTGTTGCCGGTTGCCATGTTTGTCGCCGCAGGTTTTGAGCACTGTATCGCCAACATGTTCCTTATTCCCATGGCCATTATCAGCAAAAATATGGCCGGCACTGAATTCTGGACAAGCGCCGGGGTCAGCCCCGAGCAGTTTGCCGATCTCACATGGAGCCAATTCGTGTTCCATAATCTGGTTCCCGTCACTCTGGGTAATATCGTGGGGGGAGCTTTATTTGTAGGGTTGACTTACTGGTTTGTGTATCGCCGTCCCTTGCTGGCCAAGCAAGGCAGCGAGGCCAGCAAGTAACTTTATCTCAACTAGAAGGTATGAGTACTATGACCGAGAAAACTGAGCTGTTTGCAAGCGCATGGGAAGGCTTTGTTCCCGGCGATTGGAAGACCGAAGTCAATGTACGTGACTTTATCCAGAAGAACTACACCCCCTATGAAGGTGATGAGTCTTTCCTGGCTGGCCCCACCACTGCGACCACAGCCCTGTGGGACAAAGTCATGGAAGGCATCAAGCAGGAAAACCGCACCCACGCTCCGGTCGACTTTGATACAGACAAAGTCTCTACCATAGATTCCCATGATGCCGGCTACATCAATCAGGAACTGGAAACCATTGTTGGTTTGCAGACTGATGCGCCACTCAAACGCGCCATGCTGCCCAACGGTGGTATCCGCATGGTTGAAGGCTCCTGCGCCGCCTATGATCGCGAGCTGGATCCTGAAATCAAATATGTCTACTCCGAACTGCGTAAGACCCATAACCAGGGTGTGTTCGATGTTTACACTCCGGAAATTCTCGCTTGCCGCAAGTCAGGTGTACTGACAGGTTTGCCCGATGCCTACGGTCGTGGCCGTATCATTGGTGACTACCGTCGCGTAGCCCTCTACGGTATCGACTACCTGATGAAGGACAAGGTTGCCCAGTTCACTTCACTGCAGGCTCAGATGGAAGCCGGTGAAGATCTGAGCAACGTTATCCAGTTGCGTGAAGAGATTGCCGAGCAGCACAGAGCGCTGGGCAAGATGAAGAAGATGGCAGCCAAATACGGTTATGACATCTCCGGCCCTGCCAAGAATGCCAAAGAAGCCATCCAGTGGACCTACTTCGGCTATCTGGCCGCGGTGAAGAGCCAAAACGGCGCTGCCATGTCTCTGGGCCGTACTTCAACCTTCATCGACGTTTATATCGAACGCGATCTGAAAAATGGCGTGCTCACCGAAGAGCAGGCTCAGGAAATGATCGACCATTTCGTGATGAAACTGCGTATGGTGCGCTTCCTGCGTACCCCTGAATACGATGAGCTGTTCTCCGGCGACCCAATCTGGGCTACCGAATCTATCGGTGGTATGGGTCTGGACGGTCGTCCACTGGTGAGCAAGACCAGCTTCCGCTTCCTGCACACCCTATACAACATGGGTCCAAGCCCAGAGCCAAACATCACTGTGCTTTGGTCCGAGCAGCTGCCTCAGCCATTCAAAAAATACTGCGCCAAAGTGTCTATCGACACCAGCTCCATCCAGTATGAAAACGATGACCTGATGCGCCCTGACTTCGAGTCCGATGACTACGCCATCGCCTGCTGCGTGAGCCCCATGGTTGTGGGCAAGCACATGCAGTTCTTTGGTGCCCGTGCCAACCTGGCCAAAACCATGCTGTACGCCATCAACGGTGGTGTGGATGAAAAGCTGAAAATTCAGGTTGCTCCTAAGGCAGATCCTATCACAGACGAAGTGCTCAACTATGATGACGTCATGAGCCGTCTCGATGGCCTGATGGACTGGTTGGCAACTCAGTATGTCACTGCGTTGAACACCATCCACTACATGCACGACAAGTACTCTTACGAAGCCGCGCTGATGGCGCTGCACGACAGAGACGTACGTCGCACCATGGCCTGTGGTATCGCCGGTCTGTCTATTGCTGCCGACTCACTGTCTGCCATCAAGTATGCCAAGGTGAAACCGGTTCGCGATGAAAACGGTATTGCCGTAGACTTCGAAATCGAGGGTGATTATCCCAAGTTCGGTAACAACGACGCCCGTGTTGACGACATCGCCTGTATGCTGGTTGAAGGCTTTATGGCCAAAATTCGTGACAAGAAGATGTACCGCAACGCCATCCCAACCCAGTCAATCCTGACCATTACTTCCAACGTGGTGTATGGTAAGAAGACAGGTAACACTCCGGATGGTCGCCGCGCCGGTGCACCATTTGCCCCGGGTGCCAACCCAATGCACGGCCGTGACGAAAAAGGCGCTATCGCTTCATTGACCTCAGTGGCCAAGCTGCCCTTCGCTCACGCTCAGGACGGTATCTCTTACACCTTCTCCATTGTGCCCAATGCACTGGGTAAAGATGAAGATGCCCGCCGCACCAACCTGGCTGCGCTGATGGATGGATACTTCTCCCACAAGCCAGGCCATGAAGGTGGTCAGCACCTGAACGTCAACGTGATGAACCGTGAAATGCTGGAAGATGCTGTCGTCAACCCTGACAAGTATCCACAGCTGACCATACGTGTTTCAGGCTATGCAGTGCGCTTCAACTCACTGACCCCTGAGCAACAGCAAGACGTGATTACCCGTACTTTCACCAAAGCACTGTAATCCGCGTTTGAAACCAGGCTGCAGCGGCCGCCGCTGCAGCCATTCCAAGGAGAGCACATGACAGTAAAAGGACGGATCCACTCGGTGGAATCCTTTGGCACAGTAGATGGTCCCGGCATTCGCTTTATCGCCTTTATGCAGGGTTGCCTGATGCGCTGTAAATACTGTCACAACCGCGACACCTGGGATCTGGATGGCGGCAAGGAAGTGACGGTCGCGGAGCTGATGGAACAGATAGTCAGCTACCGACCTTTTTTGGAAGCCAGCTGTGGTGGCGTGACCGCCAGCGGTGGTGAAGCTGTGTTACAGGCTGAATTCGTTGCCGAGCTATTCAAGGCCTGCAAGGCCGAAGGCATACACACCTGTTTGGACACCAACGGCTTTGTCCGTAAATACACAGAGGTGATCGACCAGTTGCTGGACAACACAGATCTGGTGCTACTGGACATCAAGCAGATGGATGATGCCAAGCATATAGATCTCACCAAGGTCAGCAACCAGAGAACATTGCAGTTTGCGGAGTATCTGGCAAAACGAGGCCAGAAAACCTGGATCCGTTACGTGGTTGTTGGCGGCTATACAGACGATGAAGCCTCGGCCGAAAAACTGGCTGAATTTATCAAGCCAATGACCAATGTGGAAAAAGTGGAATTACTGCCCTATCACGAACTGGGCAAACACAAGTGGGAAGCCATGGGTGAACACTATGAACTCGACGGCGTGTCGCCGCCAGATCGCGAAACCATGGAGCGAATAAAGGCTATATTTATCCAGAAAGGGATCAATGCCGGCTACTGATTCAGAGTTCTTCCCAAAATCCGGCATCGAGACGTTCAAAGGCCAATTTGAGGATCTGCGCCATATCCATATAGCAGGCCTTGGCCCCTAAAGGGCGACTGCTCACCCCAAGCCCGGAAAGCTTGGCATTGAGTTGATTTCCCCAATCGAGCAAGGACAGCGGCAAGGGATGGCGAGCACGCCAACCCAGCCACAGATAGCCCTGCAAAGGCAGGCTGAGAAAGAACAGAAAGATAGCTATGGCCTGGGGAAGATAGTCCCAACCATAGAAATAGAGTGGCGCGGCAGCCGATAGCATGGCCAACACAGGCATCAACTGCAACGCCAACTGAGTGGCACGAATAACGCGAAACTCAGGAAAAAAGAAACCCAGTTGTCTGACCATGGGCCAGGTCTTCATATAACGATGACCTTCCCTCACGGTTTTGAGAAAGTTAAGGCTCAATCAAGGCACCTGAAACAAGCATAATATTGCTTTTACCTTAGCACAGTTCCCTATTCGGCCCCAACAACGGCTTGACGGCAGGAACGCAGTGAAACAGGTTACAGGCGAGTCCAGTTCACCCGTAACTCATTAATTAAAAACGGCGAAAGGTTTTTAACATGTCTAAAAAACTGGTATTGGTTCTAAATTGCGGCAGTTCTTCTTTGAAATTTGCAGTCATGGATGCACTCACGGGCGATGATCAGATCTCAGGTCTGGCCGAGTGCTTTGGTCTGGAAAACTCCCGCATCAAATGGAAACACAATGGCGAAAAGCATGAAGCCGCACTGGGCGCATTTACCGCGCACCGTGAAGCCGTGGAGTTTATTGTAAACCAGATCCTGGCTCCCCTGCCTGAACTGGCGTCACAGATCCTGGCGGTGGGTCACCGTATCGTGCATGGCGGCGAAAAATTCACCCGCTCGGTTATCATTGACGACCAGGTGATCAAAGGTATCGAAGACTGTGCCTCACTGGCACCGCTGCACAATCCGGCGCACCTGATAGGTATTCGCGCTGCCATGGCCTCGTTCCCAAGCCTGCCTCAGGTTGCCGTGTTTGACACCGCCTTCCACCAGAGTATGCCTGAGCACGCCTTTGTCTATGCCCTGCCCTACAAGCTTTACCGCGAGCACGGCATTCGTCGTTACGGCATGCACGGCACCAGCCATCTGTTTGTCAGCCGTGAAGCGGCCAAGGTGCTGGGTAAAGAGCTGGCCGATACCAATGTAATCTGTGCTCACCTGGGCAACGGCGCTTCGGTCACGGCGGTTAAAGGCGGCAAGAGCATGGATACTTCCATGGGCCTGACACCACTGGAAGGTTTGGTGATGGGAACCCGCTGCGGCGATATCGACCCCTCCATCATCTATCATCTGGTGCACCAACTGGGTTACACCCTGGAGGAGGTCAACAACCTGCTGAACAAGCAGAGCGGCCTTTTGGGGATCAGCGAACTGACCAATGATTGCCGTGGTATCGAGGAAGGATATGCCGAAGGTCACAAAGGTGCGACACTGGCACTGGAAATCTTCTGCTATCGTCTGGCAAAATATATCGCCTCCTACACTGTGCCATTGGGCCGTCTGGATGCCGTGGTGTTTACCGGCGGCATAGGTGAAAACTCCGACATTATCCGCAAGAAAGTGCTGGAACTACTGTCCATCTTCAACTTCCAGGTCGATGATGAACGCAACCTGGCCGCCCGCTTCGGCAATGGCGGAATTATCACTAAAGATGAAGGCACTCTGGCCATGGTCATTCCCACCAATGAAGAGTGGGTCATCGCCGAAGACGCTATTAGTTTGATAGAAGAATAATATGACCAATCAGCCGCCTGGTTAGCCTGGCGGCTTTCATGTTTTTTGACTTTACAAGATTCACCGGAAAACCATCGACTCCGAAGAGGTTTTTATGTCCCGTAACATTATGTTGATCCCCATAGGCACTGGCGTCGGTCTGACGTCTATCAGCCTGGGGATGGTTCGTGCATTGGAACGCCACGGCGTTAAAGTGCAATTCTTTAAACCCATTTCCCAGTTGCGCCCGCAGGATCACGGCCCTGAGCGTTCAACTACCATCCTCAGCAAGTCCCCCACGGTCAACCCGCTTGAGCCGTTTGAAATGGCCCACGCCGAAGCGCTGATCCGTGCCGATCAGACGGATGTGCTGATGGAGCAAATCATCGCCCGCGCCAGTGAAATTGCCGACAACACTGAAACCCTGATCATCGAAGGCCTGGTGCACACCCGTAGCCATCCGTTTGCCGATGATGTCAATTATGCCATTGCCAAGGCGCTCGACGCCGATGTGATTTTTGTCGCAACCCCAGGCAACGACAGTCCGACCGGGCTGATGAACCGCCTCGAAATCGCCTTTAACTCTTGGGGTGGTAACAAGAACAAGCGTCTTATCGGCGCCATCATTAACAAGATTGGCGCGCCGGTGGACGACGAAGGCCGTGCCCGCCCGGATCTGTCTGAAGTATTCGACCATCAGGACGTTCAGCGCAGCGATACTGCCGGTATGTTCCAGTTGCCGGGCAAGAGCCCACTGAGGATCCTCGGCAGCGTGCCTTACAACCTGGATCTGGTGTCCCCCAGAGCATCCGACTTGGCCAAGCACCTGCGTGCCCGCATCATCAATGCCGGTGAGATGAACACTCGCCGTCTGCGCAAGGTAACCTTCTGTGCCCGCTCTATTCCCAACATGGTGCAGCACATCAAGACAGACTCGCTGCTGGTCACCTCTGGCGATCGCTCCGATGTTATCGTTTCTGCCTGTCTGGCAGCGATGAACGGCGTCAAGATTGGTGCCTTGCTGCTGAGCGGCGGTTATGAACCTGAGCCTGAGATCATGGCCTTGTGTGAACAGGCCTTTGAAACCGGCCTGCCTGTGTTCCTTATCGATACCAATACCTGGCAAACCTCGCTCAATATTCAACGCTTTGACCACGAAGTACCTGTGGACGATGCAGTGCGTATTGAACTGGTACAGGAATATGTTGCCGGTCATATCGATCAGAGCTGGATTGAAAGCGTCACCGAGAACTCGCCCCGCGAGCACCGCCTGTCGCCACCGGCTTTCCGCTACAAACTTACCGAGCTGGCCCGCGCCGCCCGTAAGACCGTGGTGCTGCCTGAAGGCGATGAGCCGCGCACCATCAAAGCCGCCGCCATCTGCGCCGAGCGCGGTATTGCCCGCTGTGTACTGCTAGGCAAACGCGACGAGATTCTGCGTATCGCAGCCCAGCAGGATGTCATTCTGGGAGAGGATGTCGAGATTATCGATCCCGATGAAGTGCGTGAGCGCTATGTCGAACCTATGCTGGATCTTCGCCGTCACAAGGGCCTGACCGAAGTAGTTGCCCGTGAACAGCTGGAAGACAACATGGTGCTGGGCACCATGATGCTGGCCCAGAATGAAGTGGACGGTATCGTTTCCGGTGCAGTCAACACCACGGCCAACACCATTCGTCCACCACTGCAGCTGATTAAGACAGCGCCCGGCTCCAGCCTGGTCTCTTCCATCTTCTTCATGCTGATGCCGGATCAAGTGCTGGTATATGGTGACTGCGCCATCAACCCGGATCCCAATGCCGAGCAATTGGCCGATATCGCCATCCAATCGGCCGAGTCGGCCAAAGCCTTCGGCATTGAGCCCAGAGTCGCGATGATCAGCTACTCAACCGGTGACTCAGGTACAGGCTCGGATGTGGATAAGGTGCGCGAAGCCACCCGGATTGCCAAAGAGAAGCGTCCGGATCTGGTGATTGACGGCCCACTACAGTACGACGCCGCAGTGATGCCCAATGTGGCTCGCTCCAAGGCGCCGGACAGCCCGGTTGCCGGTAAGGCAACTGTGTTTGTGTTCCCGGATCTCAACACGGGTAACACCACTTATAAGGCCGTTCAACGAAGCGCCGATCTGATCAGCATAGGCCCTATGCTGCAAGGTATGCGTAAGCCGGTGAACGATCTGTCCCGTGGCGCCTTGGTGGATGACATAGTCTACACCATCGCCCTGACCGCCATTCAGGCCACTCAGAGTAATTAATGGTCCGATAGCCAATTCAAGAAAAGCGTCTGCTCCGGCAGGCGCTTTTTTGTGGTCTATTTCACATAGGAGCTCACTCAGCGAGCATCAAAAGCTGAAGAACAGATTGGTTAATGGAAGGTTTATCGGGATAAATCGATACCGGCCTGCGCACCTGCGCGTCTTTTCAACCTACCCTTTGGAGCTGGCAGCTCAAACCTCTATAAGAACTGATATTGGATACTGACTGCGGCTTTTATCAGCAAAAGCTGTACAAAATCAACGCAAAGGATCCTTTACGCCAGTTATGATTCAGCCAGGAATGAGTCATCAGGAGAGAAACGGATAGGGAAAAGTGCCAAGCGTCAAAAAATAACCAGCGACAATTTAACGACGATATCAATCGCTTAGGAAGTATCTATCGAGTCTTCAACACACTTGTCCACAGATTCTGTGGATAAGAATCTCTGCGCTATCCTCTTTATATGCCACAGGATCGCCGATCCCGTCAAGCGTGCGGCATCGGCTTGCGATCAATACTAAAAAAACCGATACTGTTTGGCACCAATCATTAGGGTCAACACTATGAGATATTTACTTTTTCTTTGTCTGCTAGGCCTATTTGGCTGCAATGATGACCCGAGTAAAGCCACCATAGACAGCCCGGAACAAGTCGCCCTGGGATTCTTTCAGGCCATCTACGTAGATAAGGATGTCGAGAAGGCAACCCATTATGTCGATGATCCGATGAAGGAGGTGCTGAAAAGTTACTATATCGCCGCCTCTGTACAGCGCCATATGCTCAATCTACAGATGACAGATGTCACCCTGGAGATTGAAGAGATAGATATCGACTTCTTTCGCAAGTTCACCGATGACGTGACTGTCGTGGTCAAATTTACCGGCCGTAGAGGTGGCCGCCCCTGGGTCGATGACAGAACCATTCGCCTGCATAAACGGGGCCGGGCCTGGGTGATAGTGGAAATTCTCCCGGAAACCGGCAAGATCAACTCAGGTTCCCTGTAATAATTGTGCACTGACCCACGCAAGGGCCGAAGAGGTTTATCCCTCAAAGCCCGCCGTGCTAAACTCACAGGCAATTTTCACTCAGTCTGATTACTATGAAACAACTGTTGGATTTCCTGCCGCTGGTCATCTTCTTTGCCGTTTATAAGTTTTACGATATCTATGTCGCCAGTGGCGCCTTGATAGCCGCAACGGCGCTGCAACTCGTGGTGACCTACCTGCTGTACCGCAAGCTTGAGAAAATGCATCTCATCACCTTTGCCATGGTGGCCGTATTCGGTACCCTGACCTTGGTGTTTCACGACGATGCCTTTATCAAATGGAAAGTCACCATAGTCTATGCCCTGTTCGCCTTGGGTCTGGGTGTCAGCCAATTGCTGAATAAGCCTGTACTCAAGGGCATGCTGGGGCAGGAACTCAAGGTCGCCGACAAGATATGGGCCAGAGTCACCTGGTACTGGGTCAGTTTCTTTATTATCTGCGGCCTTATCAATATCTATGTCGCCTTCAGTCTGAGTCAGGAAACCTGGGTCAACTTCAAGGTCTTTGGCTTGACCGCAGTGACGCTACTGAACACCATAGCAACCGTGGTTTATCTCTTTAAACACATCCCCGAAGAGCAACGCAAGGAACTCAAATAATGTGGTATATGATCTCATCTCAAGATGTTGAAAACAGCCTGGAAAAACGTCTTGCCGCTCGTCCGGCCCATCTACAGCGCCTGCAACTGCTGGCCGATGAAGGACGATTGATGCTGGCCGGTCCACATCCCGCCGTGGACAGTGAAAACCCGGGGGACGCCGGATTCAGCGGCTCTTTGGTGGTGGCCGAGTTTGAATCGCTGGAAGCCGCCCAGGCCTGGGCCAATGCCGATCCTTATGTTGCCGCCGGCGTTTATCTGAGTGTTATCGTTAAACCCTTCAAGCGAGTGCTGCCCTGATGAAAATCGTTTCCTTCAATATCAACGGACTGAGAGCTCGTCTGCATCAACTGCAACAGTTGATAGACAGTCACCAGCCGGACATCATAGGGCTGCAGGAAACCAAGGTGCACGACGAAGCCTTCCCTCTGGCCGAAGTGGAAGCCATGGGTTATCAGGTACATTTCCACGGTGGCAAGGCCCACTATGGCGTGGCTCTGTTATCCAAACAGGCCCCCATTGAGGTTCAAAAAGGCTTTCCCACCGACGATGAAGATGCCCAGCGCCGGCTTATCGCCGGAAAGTTCATCCAGGACAACGGCCGCGTGCTGACAGTGATCAACGGCTACTTCCCCCAGGGGGAGAATATCAATCACGAGACCAAGTACCCGGCCAAGCGTAAGTTTTACGCCGACCTGATGCAGTATCTGCAAAACTCATTCAGCCCGGATCAGGATATTGCCATCATAGGGGATATCAATATCTCGCCGCTGGATCTGGATATCGGCATCGGCGATGCCAATGCCAAACGTTGGCTGAAGACAGGTAAATGCAGCTTCCAGCCGGAAGAGCGTGAATGGTTGCAAACCCTGCTGGATTGGGGTTTGGTGGATACCTTCCGCCAGTTGCATCCACAGCGTAGCGAACGCTACTCCTGGTTTGATTATCGCAGCCGTGGCTTTGATGATAACCGCGGCCTGCGTATCGATGTGATCCTGGCAACCGAGTCGCTGGCAAGCCGTTTGAGTGAGGCCGATGTGGATTACGCGCTTCGCGGCATCGACAAGCCCTCGGATCACGCGCCTATCTGGAGCTGTTTTCGCTGACATTGTCGCTAACGCTGATGGCGCTGCTGATGCTGACCACAGCAAGCGGCACGCCTGAAGCAAGAAACAAAGCTCAGGAAACGCTATAACGCAAAACGCCGACATCTGATGATGCCGGCGTTTTTTTATGGCTCAGCTTCTAGCAGTTCAACTGGTTTTATACTGTGCCAACAGCCGGGTCAGAGCGGCAGAAGCCTGGGCCAGTTTTTGACTCAGCTCTATCGCCCTTTCGCTGGCCTGGCGCATCTGATCCGAGTGGCTGCGGATATCGCCAAGCTGCGAGCTGATCTCCCGGGCCGACACGCTTTGCTCTTCGGCCGAGGCTGCGATTTGGCTGCTGCGATCAAATACCGCATCCACTGAGCCACGCATCCCCTCAACATCCGTACCCACCTGAATGATCGCCTGGCGGCTTTCATCAGCCTGCGACACTATCGCCTCGGTCAACTGAGACAAATTGCGGCTGCCCGCCTGCAAACCCTCAATCATACGTTGAATTTCCACTGTCGCTTCCTGGGTTCGCCCCGCCAGGGTCCGCACCTCGTCGGCAACCACGGCAAAGCCGCGCCCCTGTTCTCCGGCTCTGGCAGCCTCGATGGCGGCATTGAGCGCCAGCAGATTGGTCTGCTCGGAAATACCATCAATAGTGGTCACCACGGCGCCAATCTCGGTGGCATCCCGCGACAGTTGCGATACCGAAGAGAAAGCCTCGGCAATCCGGCCCGACAACTCTCCTATACTGGCAACCGTTTCTGCTATGTGTCTGGCGCCCTGGCCCATCTGAGAGGCGTTGTCCCGGGTCTGGGAAGAGGTTTCGGCGGCGTTATGGGACACTTCGGTAATGGCATTGCTCATCTGCTCCATCGCCGTGGCCACAGTATCGAGAAACTGCCACTGAATTTTGCCCATCTCATCACCGGCGGCGGCTTGCTCGGCAAATTCGGAAGCCGCCATCGACAAGGTTTCGGCATTGCTGCTGATGGCGGTGACCATTTCGCTCATGTTATCGGCGCAGCGGTCAATCTCGCGGGCTATCAGGCTGAAATCATCTGTGCCGAAGAAATTGAGCCTAAAGCTCAAATCGCCGTCAGCCAGGCGTTTGATTGCCATATACATATCCCAGAGTCCGCCGCCGAGTGAGGTGGAGATCCAATAGCTAAGCTGAAACAGTGGCAACAGCCCGACAAAAGCCCACAGCAGCATCCAGTTCGCCCGGCTGAGCATCTCTTGCTCCTGCAGTGTTAAGCTGTCACCGAGCCAGTAGTTGCCGTCACGGCTACTGAGCATGACTTTCACCTCGGCGCGCGGTTCATTGCGGCTAAGGCCTTGCTGCTGTAGCCAAAGATCGCGCTCCGGCTCGGGCGCCAGCTGGAGCAGGGTCTCGGCTTTGGCTTGTAAACGCGCCTCAGCGCCCTGGGTTACACTGGCATCCAACTGCCACCAGTTGGCCAGTGCGATAGCGGCGGTTATGGCGGTAACCAGCGAACACACAAGCCAGAATTTACCGTTGAGACTGAACTTAATCAGCATGGCATCAACTTTTCTAAATTGGATCTGCTTCATCAGTGCTCCTCAGCGCGAAGCTAAAAGCCGGGACAGGACCCTGGCAGTATAATCTATTACTCCACCACCCTTTCGACCGGCAGAGGTTTTGTTTGAGTTTGACGACTGCGGCTGGTTTGGCAATAGCCCATGAGATCGGTCAAGCGACTCATGGCATAACCGAATACGGCACCAATCAGCAGCGGCGGCATAATAGCCGCAATATCCGCCGACATGGCAAAGGTGATGCAACAACCAATAAAGGCACCGGGAATAAAGTTAAGTTTACCGAAGCAGGCCTGCAGGCACATGGCACTGGTGGCTATGCCGGTGAAGATCCAGCCAAATACCGGCGAGACAAAGAAACTGCTGCCGCTGATGATAAGCCAGGCCCAGAATACTCCCGATGTATTGGTGCACCAGGCCTGAAGCAAACCGGCGAACCCACTGCGTCCTTGAGCAAAGAAAGTACTGCACCCCAGAAACCCTATCCAGGTGATCAGACCAAAGGTGTCGGCAACCCCACACCATACAGTGGCCAAGAGGCCGGCAGATATTGCTGCATGCCAACGCTGTTGCATAGGAGTATCTCCACAAAATGTAACTATTGGTTAAATTACCCCGTTTTTGATAACAAAAACCGGATCTACACCAAAAAAGGGCCTATTAATGCCGAGACCTGGCTCACTTTGCAAACATTTAGTAGTAAAAAAACAATAATGGAGTGAATTTCAGCCAAATAAAAACCCCACCTGCATAGCAGGTGGCTTTGAACAGCCCCCTAGAAGGGGGCTAAAAGAATC